>NZ_QRVW01000060.1:0-2564 GCF_003458855.1 Mitsuokella sp. AF21-1AC | reverse complement strand
GGCGATGAGCAAGCGGCTTAAAAGCTGTAAACTGCTGTTATGCAGGAAAACTGTCTGATACTGATGAATATTTCACATACTACATTTGATAAATACATATATTGTAGTAGTACAATGAAAGTTTATTAAATGATCATATTTAAGAAAAATGGATGCCTGTCAAGTGTTGTTTAATCGATTTATCAAGAGTATCAAGCTCAATGCCCCTAATAATATACCCATCGATTATGATTATAAGGATATTGTCACCTCGACCGATGGAGTTGTTATATGGAGAAAAGTATAATATATGGATATACCGGTGGATGGATTTCATCGAAAAAGTACGGATAAAGGGTATGTGCATTTTAGAAGATTGGATCATAAATCTTTTAAATCTGTTCTTTGACTTTTATCGCTGTATCTCCGAGCGGGACGCCAGATGATGAAAGCCAGTATTAGTAACCAGGGCACGATACACCCAAAATTTGCAGTATTCCAGAGACGGAAACCAGACACCTTGCATTTTTAGCATCCTCTGCCTTCTCGAAGACCTCCAGATAACTAGAAATGGCCTCTGTTATTTTCCGAGAATGCCAATGTTTTTTATACGTCAAGCGCCTCCTTGGTGTTGCGGAGTTTGGTAAGCGCTAAATAATCTGGTGTATTTTTCTCTCCCTTTGCCGTGAGATAATGGACTCACGCGAAAAACGTGAAATGTGCAACTCGAATGACTCAAATGACTCGAAACGCCGGAAACATGCGGGATACGCAACTCGAAAGACGCGAAACACCAGAAGAATTCGGGATTTTGAGCGGGGGCACGAATCATAGCAGGAAGTGAGGGAGCCTATTGAAATCGGTCAATCAAGTCAAACGGCAGGAATCGCTAAAGAAATGGCTCGAGCTCATCAAAGACCAACGTGCCAGCGGTCTTTCTGCGCTGGCTTACTGCAAGCGCGAGGGGATCGCGAGCACCACCTTCTACTACTGGCAGAACCAGATCCAGAAATTGCTCATCCAACAGCATGAGCAGCGGGAGAAGGCAAAGGCGCTGCCTGCCGCCAAACCGGCTTCCCCAAAGCCGGTTGCCAATGCTAAAAAAGCGGATGTGCAGTTTGCTTCGTTGTCATTAGCAGCTTCAACGAAAGCTCTGACTTCTTTGGAGCTTCGCTATGGCCCTGTCCAGCTCACTATCACAGAGGCCACGTCATCCGAGCTTCTGAAACGGACACTCTGCGTCCTGCGGGATGTGTTTTCGACATGTTAATCCGAGAGCTCACGGCAGAGCCTATCTATCTGGCCTGCGGTCATACAGACATGCGGAAGTCCATCGACGGGCTTGCCGCCTTGGTTATCTCGCGGTTCCATCTGGACCCGCACCAGCCGGCGCTTTTCTTGTTCTGCGGCCGTCGCAAAGACCGCATCAAGGGTCTGCTCTGGGATGAGACGAGTTTCCTAAAAGACGTAGGTCCAGATGCTCAAAGCTCAGATTGCCCAGCTGCAGAAGATGGTCTACGGGTCCTGCACGGAATGGACAACGCGGATCCTGCCGGAGATTGCAGATGGGCAGCTGAATATCTTCAACGAGGCGGAGGTCGAGGCGAAGCGGAATGCGCCAGAGCCGTGCATCGAGGTGCCCGCACACGACTACTACCGCGAATCCTTCCAGTGCCTCGCCTGCCGCAAGGAAGCGCATTTCTCCATCGAGAAGCCTGCCAGGCGCATGCCCTCTGCTGGGCACATGCAAGGCGGTACTTCGTCGAAGCCATCCCGCCGGATCTGCAGAAAGAAAACCTCCTCGGCAGTATCTGCAAAGAAGCCATCGAGCGGGTCAACGAGCTCTTTGCCATCGACAAGAAGCTCGCCGAGCTCACAAAGGAAAAAAGCGAAGAACAGCGTCTCCAGCTTGAAAAAGAGAAGCTCGAGGCATATTTCGCGTGGCTTCAGGACATCGAGCCGCAAGTCCTGCCGAAATCTAAGTTCGGCAAAGCGGTCCAGTACTCCCTGAGCCATAAAGAAGCGCTCCAGGCCTTCCTGAAAAGCGGCAACGCTGCGCTCTCGAACAACATCTGCGAGTGCGCCATCCGCAACTTCGCCATCGGCCGTAAGAATTGACTGTTCAGCGACTCCCCGAAAGGAGCCAAGGCCAACGCCGCCGTCTACAGCATCATAGAGACGGCCAAGGCCAACGACCTGAACCCGTTCCAGTACCTCAAGTACCTCTTCGAACATCTGCCGAATGCTGATATCCAGCGGCATCCAGAGCACCTCGACGATGTCCTGCTATGGAACGAGACCATCCAGCAAAACTGCAAATGAATCTTCCAAGCTCCACTGCTCACACAGCGGAGTTTTTTTGATATGCATCTTAGCGACGATGAAAAGGTGAGCCATCAAGTCGGCAGATCATACACCGGATGGTTTAGCGCTTACATTTTTACAGACTCTGCACTTATTTTATTTTGCAAATTACACCGTAGATAACAGAAAACCATGGAGGCTGGTGCTGGTCGGTCCAGGGTATCCGTGTTATAATGAAAAAGAATATCTATGATTCAGGGGGAAAGCATATGAATCAGGAA
>NZ_QRVW01000006.1:0-107494 GCF_003458855.1 Mitsuokella sp. AF21-1AC | reverse complement strand
ATGGTATCACCTCAATACCATTTTACCAATAAATTGACTTTTCAGCAAGAGTATTTATAGTATTTTATAACTTAACTTCAACTATTAGTTCCCTCCTCCAAGACCAATAAACGGATAATCACACGAGTTCCCCCTTCTGCCTGAGGCTTGATCGTAACACCACAAGTCGCATCTCCATTAAGTTTAGCACGCAGATGTACGTTATAGAGTCCCACATGCTGATCATCATGACCTTCAAGATATTGTTGAGCTTTGGCAAGATCCATTCCTGCACCATTATCTGCAATCTCAAATTCCATGTATTTTCCTTTCAAGCGGCTCGAAACACAGATTCTTCCTTTTTCTGTCACGCTCCCCAGCCCATGCTTCACGGCATTTTCCAACACAGGTTCCAAAATCAGTTTGGGCAGATACTTGTCTGCCAAATCCGGTTCCAATAAAAATTCGACTTGAATCCGGTCACCAAACCGCTTTTCCTGTATCGTCATATACGACTGTAAAATCTCAAACTCTTCCCGAACCGTGATAAACGCCGACTTCCCCAAAATCTTACGCAGCAACCGTCCCAATGATACCGCTAAAAGTGCCACCGTCTTCGTATCGCCAGCTTTGGCACTCCATTTGATCAGATCCAGTGTATTATAGATGAAATGCGGCTTGACCTGTTCCTGCAGTCCTTTAATCTGTGCAATGCGCAAGGTTTCTTCTTTTTGCTTTGCCTCTCGCAGCAGACGACGGATATGGTAAACCATTTTATTAAAAGTTGCCGCCAGAGCACCAATTTCATCCCTTCTTCGAATCGGGATTCGCACGTCTAAATTATTTTGCCGAACACATTCCATCCCCGTAACTAAATCCCCCATAGGTTTCCATAAGTCACGTGTCAACTTATACGAGAGCAGAATAATAATAACCAATACGACCAAATCAAAAATTGCAATAGTACGTCGCAATGCATAAAAGCCACTTCTATCCGTGATTTCTTTTTGCATCACGCCAATATGGTATTTGGGTTCGTGAAAATAATAAAGCTTTTTATCCGGATTGTCGGGGTCCCTGACAATTCCACTAGTCGAAGAAAAAGATCCGCTGCCGGTAATCCCGGATACCACACCCTCTTTACTGCTTCCCAGAGTATCATAAAAAACATAATGATACTGATCCGTCAGAATAATATCCTGCGAAGAATAGTTATTCAAGATATCCCATATGGCCCGGCGTTCAATATCAATAATGACATAACCGATAATCTGTTGATCTTTGCGTACAGCCCTGCACACGGTCAAAACGACATTCCGAAAATCAGGATCCTGCTTTGGTACCGATATCAGTACGGCATCCTTGGACCGTGCAGCTTTTGCAAATACGCCCCAGCCACTATTCTGAGGCAGTTTATAGCTATGCGGTATGTCCGATGTAGAAAGGGCTACCTGTCCATTCCCAGATAAAACGTATAGCGTAGCCTGCTCATGATTGCCCCGCATCAATAAGAACATCTGCGCATATGCTTCGCGTACATTATCAGAGGATTGTTCCAGGACATGTTCAATAACCACAGATTCAGATAACGTATCTACCAGCTTAACATATCCATCGACAGAGCTTGAAACCTGCTCAGCGACACTATGAATATTTTGATATGCCTCCTGTGCCTCCGTTCTATCAATATTTTGATAAACAATCAGCAAAACACCTGCAGATAGTACCAGAACAGGTAAAAAACCGACGAGAAACATATAGGACAGGAGACGCAGCCGATAACTCATTTTCCATTTATGGAGCATCCTGCTTACCTCCTGTCCCCAATTCCCGCTTACCACTATGGTATCATTTTATCACAGGTAAGCCTTGTTGGTAATATTTAGAATATTTTATAAGGAAATCTTACCTCCTGACAAGCGCTTGCAAAGCCAAAGAGAGCAAATCGTGGCAACTGTAAGGACTGTAGCCAGAGCCGCTGCTGTACCAAAATGAGCCTTGCTCGTAACCTCGTTGAAAATGGCTACCGATATTGTCTGCGTTGCGCCAGTATAGAGAATCATCGAAGAACTCAATTCATTCATCGTCGCAATCCAGCTCAAGATGGCTCCCGATATGACTCCCGGCAGCATCAGCCGCGCCGTAATCTTAAAGAATGTCTTAAACGGCGGCACGCCCAGACTAATGGATGCTTCTTCTACGCTTGATTCAATCTGATACAGTATGCCAATGCTGGAACGCAGCGTAAATGGCATCTTGCGAATCACATACGAGAGGATCATGATGCCAGCCGTTCCGGTCAATAACAAAGGCTTGGAGTTGAAAGCTGAAACGAGCATGATACCAAGTACGGCACCTGGTACAACGTAGGGGAACATGACCAGCATATCAATTAAATTAACGACACGAGAGCTTTTCCGCACAATCAAATAAGCCAACAGCATGGCACAAAAGATCATGATGGAAATCGCGATAATGGAGAACATGAACGAGTTAGAAATTGCCAGAGACATTTTAGAAAAGGCTTCGCGGTAGCTGTCCAAGCCAACACCAGGTAAAAAGACAGGACCGCTTGTCTTGACAAAGGAGGTGGCCACTACCGTGATCTGCGGCAAAACCCCCAAGAAGGCAACCAGGTAGACGCCTGCCGTAACGACCATACGAGAAATCGGTGGCAGAGATTTTACTTTAGGCGGCCGCAGGTTGCTCATGGTATAATTGCGCCCTGCAATTGCCTTTTTTTGCAGCAGCAGCACCAGCATCGCAAAAGCAATCACCACGACGCTCAATACGTTGGCAAAAGCCGTATTTCCACCCAGTTCACTCATGTATTCATCGTAAATACATACCGGCAATACGCGAAACCCTTCACCAATCAAAGCAGGAGTACCAAAATCTGCCAAAGAAGTCATGAACACCATCAAAGCAGCGGATAAAATCGTCGGCATAATCAAGGGAAATGTTATCGTACGCAATTTCTTCCAGCCTCCAACGCCGAGGCTTTCCGCTGCTTCCTCCAAAGAAGCATCCATGCTTCTCAGGGCTCCTGACACATAAAGATACACATAGGGAAATAGTTTTAACGTGAAAACCAATAAGATGCCCACAAATCCATAGATGGACGGCATGGAAAAACCAAAGTGCGACTGCATGAATTTCGTTATGAAGCCGGCTCGACCCAGGAGTACGACCCAGGAGTAGGCGCCAATAAAAGGTGGCGACATCATGGCCAGGATACAAAGATTATCAATCAAGGGTTTTCCCGTAATGTGATAGCGCGACGTGAAATACGCCATAGGAATGCCGATTATACAGGCCAGTACCGTTGCACTCAACGATACAATGAAGCTGTTGAACAAAGTCTGAAGATAGTAGTCGCTATGGAAAAATGTTACATAGTTGGCAAAAGAGATCTCGCCTGTTTCTGTAACAACAGAATGAATCACCAGGACCGAAAATGGATAGATGATGAACAGCAGGATCAGGCACAAAGAAGCAACGGTAATAATGGTCCAACAGTTGAAACGATCGTAAAGAGACATCGTATGCCAATTTTTCATGACAACAGCACCTCCCCGCTCGCATCATAGATATTCATATGTTGGGCAGACAAACGTAAGCCCACTTTATCGCCAGCATGATAGACCTCATCCGAATGGATGTTATAGGCATTGACTTTGACGTGTGTTCCATCCGCAATCGCAATCTCATATTCGTACCGTGTGCCGAGGAAAACCGCGCGTACAATCTCCCCTGGAATACCTTCACCATGTCCGCGTAACAGGACAATCTGTTCCGGACGTACAGAAATCTGTACATCGCCTTCGTATGGCGTTTTTGGCGAAAAATCATACATAGCCTGATCCAGGATTGCCAACTGTCCTTCCTTCACCGTACCATGAATAAAATTCGATGTACCGATGAAATTGGCAACAAAAGTATTGGCAGGATGTTTATAAATATCTTCCGGATTGCCAACCTGCATGATCGTGCCACTGTTGATTACCGCAATACGGTCGGAAATAGCCAGTGCTTCTTCCTGGTCATGCGTGACATAAATCGTCGTGATGCCCAGAGTCTGCTGGATATTCCGTATCACAGAACGCATCTCCAAGCGTAATTTTGCGTCCAAGTTAGAAAGAGGCTCATCCATCAGCATGACATCCGGTTCAATCACGATAGCACGTGCCAAAGCCACGCGCTGCTGCTGGCCGCCGGATAACTGCGATGGCATGCGGTCTGCCAGGTTTTCGATCTTCATCATGGCCAAACCTGCCCGCACCTTTTTGTCTAATTCTTCGCCTTTAAAATTGCGCGCCTTCAAACCATACGCAATATTGTCAGCTACACTCATATGAGGAAATACGGCATAATTCTGAAAGACCATGCCAATATTGCGGAGATAGGAGGGAACATCATTGATGACGCGATCATCAAACGATATGGTGCCGCCGTCAATCGGATTAAAGCCGGCAATCATGCGCAAAAGCGTTGTCTTACCACAGCCGGACGGCCCCAGCAGCGTGAAGAATTCTCCATTCTTTATAGAGAGCGTTATATGGTTAACGGCTAAAAAATCGCCGTATTCCTTGACTACATCTTGAATATGTACAGCAAAACTCATTGGATTTTCCCCCTTTTTCATGATTTAAAAAGGAGGGTGGTCATCCACCCTCCTCCACCTGTTTACTTTTACTGTGTTACAGCTTTGCGCCAGAGGCCTAAGAACGTATCTTTGTATTCAACAGCATGCTTCGTATCAAATGGCACATAATTGATTTCCGAAATCGGCTTCAAATCCGATGGGGCTGGAATATCGGTACGCGTCGAACGACGCTGATACTGAGCAAAACGTTCATGAACTTTTTTACTCATAGCAAAATCGATGAATTTCTTTGCATTCTCCATGTGTTTTGCACCTTTGATGATGCCAATGCCGCCCGTGCTGATTGCCGTTCCTTCTGATGGATAGACAATCTTCATATGCGATCCATTGACGATATATTTCATAACCGCTTCTTCAAATGTCGCGGTCAACGCATACTCGCCATCCGAAAGGGATTTAATTTGTGCAGCCGAGCCACTTGCGATCTTGCCATCCAGATTTTTAACCAGTTGATTGACAATAGCCGGATCACCGCCCAGTTTATCCATCATGGTTAAGAGGACCGCATACGTGGAGCTTGATTTTGCCGGATCAGCAATGGCAATTTTGCCTTTCCATTTTGGATCCAGTAAATCCTTCCAGCCCGTCGGTGCTTCTCCCGGATTGACTAAATCTGTATTGTACGCTATGACATAGGGATCCATGGTAATGTTGTAGAACGAATTGTCTGCAACAACAAACTGCGGATTGATATTTGCCTTCTCGGGGGATTCATATGGTTCCAGATACGGCGAAAGCGCCAGATAAGAATCACCAGAGCCGCCCCACATGACATCGCCGAGCGGATTGTCTTTCTCCGCTTTCACACGTGCCATCAATTCACCAGAGCCACCTGAAACAAGCTGTACCTCGATACCGGTTTCTTCCTGGAATTCCTTGACAATCGGTGCTGTCCAATCATCCGTATTGCAGTTGTAGACGACCAGCACGTTTCCATCGTCCTTGGCGTTTGAACTGCTGGAAGAATTGCTTTCGCCACCACACCCTGTCAAAAGCATGCTGCCCGCCAGAGTCGCCGCGGTCAAGAACATGGTTATTTTCCCGAATTTCATATTTTCTCCTCCTTTGTCTTTTGATTTGTTACTTTAATTTTATGATTTTTCTCAATTCAAAACAATGCGTTGATTCTGGACTTTGGTAGGGCAATTCTGCAAAAAAATTGACCATCTGACGAGTTGACGTCAAATGGTCGTTTTGCTGATTCTCACGAAAGAGTTATACCATCATAGATGGAAGTTGAAGGTCTTGGCCCAATAGCTCTTGACGGGTTCGTCGTAGTCGTTGCGGGCCGGTGTGTAGCGGTAAGTCATGATGGCCGACGTGGCGGCGGCATCGAGCTCCGGCGTGCCGGAGGAAACCGTGATTTCGGGGTTGCTGACGCTGCCGTCTTCATTGATGACGTACTTGACCGTCACGCTGCCCGAGACGTTGCGGGCACGCAGGCTTTCCGGATACGACGGCGCCGAGCCGCCGAGCTCCTGCGCACGCATCTTGACGTGCTTGGCTTTGCCCGGGTCATGCGGTGCGGGGCCCTGCTGGCCGCTGCAGCCATGGCCGTCCGGCTTGCCCTGCGCATCCCCATGGGGATTCTTGCCCGCAGCCTTGGCATCGCCGGCGGGTTTATCCGCATGCTTCTCCTTGTCCGGCTTTTTTTCATCCGGCTTTTCCTTCTGATCCTGTTCCACCGCCGGCGCCGGGACATCGGGATTGACGACGATGGGATCCACAGCCGGCGTTTCCGCGGGCTCAGATGCCGCATCGTCAGCCGCTGCTTCCTCGGCGGACGAGTCATCTTCATCCGTCATGTTCTCGTAGATCTCGACATCGACGGGACGGCTCTCGCTCGAAACGGCCTGGAAAAGGCCGGTGGCGGCGACCAACAGCAGAAGGATGACATGAACGCCCACGGAGGAACACCAGCCGATCAGCCGGTCTTTATCTTCTGTGGTCTTCATGATTTTCCTCCCACCGAATCGGCAGCCAGGCCGAAGCGGCTGATACCAGCTGCGCGGAAATGATCCAGAAGCTCGACAACCTTGCCGTAATCGATGCCTTCATCGGCGCGCACGACAATCGCGAAATGCGAGTTCTGGCGGTTCTCTTCCTTGGCACTCTTGATGAGCGCCGCTTCTTCAATGGGCTTATCCTCAAGGTACAACGTTCCATCCTTCTTCATTGTGACGAGGTACGTCACGTTCATCTGGGTCTGGGCGTGCTGTGCCTGCGGCATGTTGACATCAACCGTCTTGAGGTTGACCATGTAGAGCGTGCTGATCATGAAAAATACGAGCAGGAAGAACATGATATCGATCATCGGGATGATCATGACTTCCGGCTTGGCAAAGCTCCGTCTGTCTCTGAGTCGCATCAGGCCGCCTCCTCACTTGCCCCGGCCGTCGCTTCGACCAGCGAGAAGCACTGCTCCATATCCGTGACGATGTTCTCGACGCGCTGCGTGAAGTAAGCGTGAACAGCCAGCGAGAAAATCGCAACACAGAGGCCCATGGCCGTAGCGATCAGGGCCTCGCCGACGCCGCCCGTGATGGCCGTGGCCTGACCGGACTCCAGATTGAAGACCGAGAACGAGGTAATCATGCCGCTGATCGTGCCGAGCAGGCCCAAAAGCGGTGCCATCGTGACGATGACGCTAAGGTAGTACAGGCGGTTGCGGAGCTTTGCGAGAGCGATGCCGGACTGGATTTCCATGTAGGCGGCAGGGTTCACGGCTGCTTCCGGCTTCTTTGTGATGACGGTGAAGAGGATGTCCGCCAGGGCTCCGCGGGAATCATCGGCCAGCTTGCGCGCCTTCTGCCAGTTGCCGTTGGAAAGTGCCAGATAGAAGTCACGGGCAAAGCCGCGGCCGGAATCCATGCGGCGGAAATACAGTGCACGCTCCACGCCGATCGAGACGACGAAAATCGAGCAGAGCAGAAGGATGTACATGACGATGCCGCCCTTCTGGAAAAATTCAAAACCGGTTGCGAGAAGTTCCATAATGTTTTTTCCTCCTGTGTTCACGTATATTCACGAATAGAGATATGCTTGTCATCGGTCTGCTGCGGCCCCATGCCCCAGCCAGTTCACGAGGTCCTCGATGGCCAGTTCCTTGGCGATGAGGCCATGCGCATTCCAGACGACGGAATTGACTTCGAGCAGATGGCCCTTGCGCACGGCGGGCAGTGTCTGCCAGAGCGGGTCCTCACGCAAAGCAGCATAGCGCTTCGCGGCAGCCTCCTGATTGCCCGCCGCACCCGCGCCGTACCCGCTGGAAAGCACGAGATAATCGGCGTCGAGGTCCGGCAGGGACTCCATGGAAAGCACCATGTTGTTCTTGTTTGCATCGAGCGCCACGACCATGTCCGGCGGGCGCAGATTCAACAGCTCGTACATGAAGCGGTTGGTTGCATTGGCCGAGTAGGGATAAAGACGGATTTCCTTCTGCAGGACGCGCAGCAGTGCCACCGTCTGATTGCCGATTTGCTGCTTGATGGCCAGACGGGCCTGCCTGACCGTGGCATAGTACGAGAGCAGGCGGCTCTCGCCGAGCTCCGGCCGGCCCACGGCTTCTGCCATGGCCAGCTCCGTCACTTCCTCATCCTGCAGGTCAAGCGGCGCCACCGGCGCAATTTTCGAGAGTGCCAGATACGTATTCTTGTCATAGCTGTCACGAAGCAGGATGAGGTCCGGATGGACGTCCTGGACCTCTTCAAGGTTGACCGTGCGCGTATCCGGGTTGATATGGATATTCGCAAGGTCCATATCCTTCATGAAGGGATAGAGATACGACGTAGATACGACATGCGCGGCGACGATGGGCAGATGCATGGAAACGGCTGTATCCTCCAGCCCTACCACGGCAATGCGCTGCGGGTGATCCGGCAGCATGGTCTGCCCGTATTTATGCATCAGGATCTTATGGCCGTCCTCCTCCGTGAATTTCTTGCGCGCTTTTTTCTGTATGGATTGGAAACGGGCCGTAAGTTCCGCGTCAATCGCTTCGGGCGTATCCTCGCGCGGCACGGCAGGGTCAAAGAGCGCCGTGCTTTTCTTGGGTGCTGCCTGTTGTGCGCCGCAGCCTGCCAGGCAAACGGCGGACAACAGCACAAAAAGCACGAGAAGAATGGCGTACGGCCGCTTACGCATGCTGTGGCTCCTTTCTCTCCCGCTGCACGTAGGGAATGCAATACGGGCTGCCGGAGCGCGGATCGCGCAGGATTTCCGCATCGATGCCAAAGACCGTGCGCAGCATATCCTGCGTGAAGATTTCCGCCGGCGCTCCTTCGTAAAGCAGCTGCCCCTTCTTCATCGCCAGCAGATGGTCGGCAAAGCGGGCAGCCTCGTTGAGTTCGTGAATGACCATGACGATGGTCTTGCCGTACGCCTGGTTGAGGTGGCGCACGAGCGTCAGCACGTCGAGCTGATGTGCCACATCGAGGAAACTCGTCGGTTCGTCAAGGAACAGGATTTCCGTATCCTGCGCAATGGTCATGGCGATCCAGGCACGCTGACGCTGGCCGCCCGACAGGGCTTCCACGGGACGGTCGGCAAATTCCATCATGTCGGTTTCCGCAAGTGCCCACTCCACCATCTCGCGGTCCTTCTTCGTCGTGCGGGCAAAAAAGCGCGGGCGGTACGGTGCCCGTCCATAATTGACGAGCTCGCGTACCGTTAGCCCGGAAGGGGCCGTCGGGTTCTGCGGCAGGATGGCGAGTTTCCGCGCGAGCGTGCGGCTGTCTTCATCGTGAATGGGCCTGCCATCCAGGAGGACCTCGCCGCCCAGTGCCGGCTGGATGCGGCAGATCGTCTTGAGAAGAGTCGATTTGCCGCAGCCGTTGGCACCGATCAGTGCTGTCACGCGGTGAGCCTGGATCTTGAGATTCATCCGTTCAATGATGACGGCATTCTCATAACCGGCCCTGAGATTATGGGCTTCAAGCTCCATGTATCTGTAACCTTCCTTTCTGAGGCTGTCTGAGCGTTTGCGGCTGCATCAGCCTCTGCTGCGCGCCAAGATATAGAGGAAATACGGCGCGCCGATCAGCGAAACGATGAGGCCCACGAGCATCTCGTCCGGTGCGATCACGACGCGCGCGACGCCATCGGACAGGACGAGCAGGATGCCGCCCAAAAGTGCCGTCACCGGCAGGAAGCGCCGATGCATGACACCCACAAGGCGACGGGCGATATGCGGGCAGATGAGCCCGATGAAGCCGATGCTGCCGGCTACAGCCACACAGGCGGCAGCGAGCACCACGGCCGCCATCAGGTAGAGAAAACGCGCCCGGTTGATGGGAATACCGAGGCCGATGACCGTTTCTTCCTTGAGCGACAGGATGTCGAGCGTCTCATGGCTGGCAAAGAAGAATGCGAGGAAAAGGCAGACAATCACCAGGAGCACCGTGACCTGACTCCAGCTGTTGCCGAAGATGCTGCCGATCAGCCACGTATTGACCTGATGGAATTTCGTCAAATCCAGGCCGACGAGGCAGAGGATCTGCAGGGCGTGGAGCCCGGCGGTCACGGCAATGCCGTTGAGCACCAGCGTGTACGTCGAGGTCATATGCCCGCTGCGGTACGTCAGGCGGTAAATGGTCAGTGCCGCCAGCGCGCCGCCGATTACCGCGGCCAGCGGCTGCTCCCAGATTTCAAGGCCCTTGGCTGCATCCGTCATGTAGATGAGCAGCATGACCATGAGCCCGGCGCCGGCATTGACGCCCAAAAGGCTCGGGCTCGCGAGCTCATTCTTGGAGACGGTCTGGAAGATGGCGCCGGAAATGGCCAGCCCCATGCCGATGAGCACGGCCAGCAGGGAGCGCACCATGCGGAAATCGTAAACCGTCAGCATCTCCTGCGGCGTGCCTCCAAAAATCAGGATGGAAGCCAGCTGTTCCTTTGACAGATAGTGATACCCCAAAGAAAGATGCCAGAAGAACAGTACCGCCAGGAATAGGACCAGCACGGTGAGCAGTGCGGGATAACGCAGGGTGGATTTCATCCGCGGCGCACCTCCTTCCGGTTGGCCAGGTACAGGAAAAACGGCACGCCGACGACAGCTGTCACGGCACCGGGCGGCGTCTCAAACGGAGGCGCCACCATGCGTGCCAGGATATCGGCAATCATGACGAGATTGGCGCCGAGCACAGCTGAAAACGGAATGACCAGACGGTAATCGATGCCCACCAGCCGCCGCACGATATGTGGGACGACGAGGCCGACAAAACCGACGGGACCGGCCACCGCTACGGCGGAACCGGCCAGCAGCAGCACGGAAAGTCCCGCGAGCACGCGGATGCGCGGGATCCTGCCGCCGAGGCCGATGGCCATTTCCTCACCGAAGGACAAAAGCGTGATGGAGCGCGAGATCGAGAGCGCCGTCAAAAGACCAACAGCGGTCCAGGGCAGGACGGAAAGGATTGCCGGCAGCTTGATGCCGGAGATACCGCCTGCTGTCCAATAACTGAGTTCCTGCGCCACATCGAAGTAGACGACGAGCACTTGCGTGACCGCGAGAAAGACGGCGCTGACGGCCGTACCAGACAGGGCGATGAAGACAGGCGATACCTTGCCCTGGCGAGCGGAGGCCAGAAGCAGGATGAGGGCCGTCGCCAGCGCCGCACCGGCAAACGCGCAGAGGATTGTGGCCTGGAACGATGCCAGCGGCCAGGCGATCATCGCCACGGCCAGCCCGAAGCTCGCCCCCGCATTGATGCCCAGGACGGACGGGCTTGCCAGCGGATTGTTGGTGACGCCCTGCATCAGGGCGCCTGCCACCGCAAAGCTCACACCGCAGACGATGGCTGCCAGCAGGCGCGGAAAGCGCAGCGTGCGCACGATGAGCCCCTGCACATCCGAGGGATCGGCCGCCGTAAAAGCATACAGAATATCCCGCAGCGGGATATCCTGTATGCCGATCGTCAGGAAAAAGAGAGAAAGTCCGAGGAAGAGAACAACCGAACAGACCGCAAAGAGTGCACAATATCTCGTTGAAATCAGTCTCGCTTGCAAGATATACCCCTTCCCATTCAGAAATCGGCACTCAGCGACAGCATGAACGTCCTCGACTTGCCGAGGAAGACGCCGTCATTGATGAGTGCACGCCAGTAATTGCGGTTCGTGATGTTGTAGACATCACCGCGCAGCGTCATGGGGATGTGGCCGGCCTTGAATTTGTAGCGGGCACCCATGTCCCAGGTAGCCCATGGCGAAACGCGGAAGCTGTTGCTCTCGTTCGTATAGGCATCGCTGTTGTACGTGAGATTCGTCGTGAGCGTCAGACCCGGCACTGACGGGATGTCCTGCTCGAGACCGAATACGGCATTCCAGCGCGAGGTTGCGGCCACGCGGTTGCCGTCGTACTGGCCGTCCTGCGTATTGCGGTATTTCGCATCGAGGAACATGATGCCACCCATGATGCGCGTGCCCTGATGCGGCTCACCGTAGACATTCCACTCAATGCCGCGATGACGGATCTCGCCGCTCGGGGAGTAATAACCGGCACCGTCACTGATCAGCGTCGGCGACTGGATATCGAAACCGGCGAGTGTCGTTGCCCATTTGCCGAAGTCGTATTTGACGCCGACCTCATACTGCTTCGTCTTGAACGGTGCAAAGGCTTCGCCGTAGTTCTTGGCCGTCGTATCCGAGACGACGGAATCACCGGCATCGAGGCCCTGCATGTAGTTGGCATAGAGCGAGACATTCTTGCGCGGCTTGTAGACGGCGGCAAAGGCCGGCGTAAAGACGGATTCATCGTAATGCGTTTTGACGGCACCGGTCTTCGTATTGTACGTATCGACCTTGACATTCTGCTCGCGGGCACCCATGATGAGCTGCCATTTCTCGTTCGGCGATGAGATGATATCGGAGATGGCCATGCCCGTGAAGGTATTCTCATCATTTTTCGGCTCAGACCAGGAATACGGGTTTTCCGGCGTCTGGAAATCAATGTTCCAGAGGTTCGTC
This sequence comes from Mitsuokella sp. AF21-1AC, assembly GCF_003458855.1. Lineage (NCBI taxonomy): Bacteria > Bacillati > Bacillota > Negativicutes > Selenomonadales > Selenomonadaceae > Mitsuokella > Mitsuokella sp. AF21-1AC. The sequence continues at coordinate 94,887 of NZ_QRVW01000006.1, read as the reverse complement.
TTGAGTGACGACCCCACCTTGCGGTTATTCATGTAGCGGGTGTAGTGGATGCGGTTGGCCGAGAGCGTCAGCTCATGCTTCCAGTCACCCGTAAAGACTTTGCCGCGCACGCCGACTTCGCCGGAATCCGCTTTGTTGGCCTGATTGTTGTAATTGTACTGCATCGTAGCATTGCCCAGGGCATCCGACAGCTTGAAATTGTTGTAGAAGTACTCCATCTTCGTATTGCGCAGGCCATACGAGAAATACGCCGTCCAATCCTTGTTCAGGTCGTATTCACTGTGGATCATGCCGTAATTTTCATGGATGGAGCGATAGCCGCCATCCGCGCCGAATTTCGTATCGCGCGGCACGCGGAACATGTTGTTCATCGTCTTGAGGGCACCGGCACCGATCGTCAGCTGATACTGCTGATCGGAAACCTTGTTGTAGACCGAGCCGAAATCGAAGCTCGTGCGCCAGCGGTCCGTCTTGTAATCGGTGCCAATCGTGATGGATGAAGTGCGATTGTGCTCGTCGAGGGAAGATTCACCATTGCGGTTGAGGATGTTGATGCGCAGGCCAGCCTTGCCATCGTCCGTGCGGCGGCCGATATCGAGGTGCTGCGTAAAGATCGTGCCGTCGCCGAATGAGAGAGTCAGGCGCGTCAGCGGTTCCTGATCTGCTCGCTTCGTGACGTAGTTGACCGTGCCGCCCAGCGAGCCGTTCGGTGCGATACCGGCCAGAAGGACACTCGGTCCCTTGAGCACATCGACGCGCTCGACGCCTTCGATGCCGCCGTAGAAGCGCGGCGCCACACCGTAAAGACCATTGAGCTGGACATCCTGCTGCTGCGCCTTGAAGCCGCGGATATTCCAGGCGCTCGAAACGCCCGACAGCGTCTGATTGCTGATGGATGGATCATTGGCGATGAGGTCTGCCACCTGCGTGACTTGTTTGTTCTCAATGGTCTGCTCCGTATACCCCGTGATGCTGAACGGCGCATCAAGTGCCGGCTTATCCCCCAGGATGCCAAGGTCAACATTCTTGGCCACCTGACCGCCTGCATAGGCATTCTCAGTCGGCTGCTCCGGTTCTGCTACCGGTTCCACACAAGGTGCTTCGGGAGCTGCCTTCTCTTCCACCGCTGGCGCCGGTTCGGCATCCTTGGCGGCATAGATATCAACCGCACCAGAATCATAGACTGCTTCATCGGCCGCTAAAGCAGAATGCATCGAAAACGGTGCAAACAGACAGCCGCCTACTACGGCCAACGCGATTTGACGTTGGATGAATCTCTTTTTCATAATGTGTCTTTCCCTCTCTTTTTCACAATTGATACTCATTACCATCCATTTTCTTTTCTACCATATTATCAAAACAGAAACTCATTATCAACTGTCAAAGCAAAATATAATGCAAATTTTATGTTATAATCATCTTCTTAATTATAATTAATATTTATGTATTCATATGAAATACCACATCAGTGCCATCATTCTCTCTTATATATTGACGTATGTAAATGTATTATCTATAATGAAAACAAGAGATCGATGAAGGAAAGGAAGATACAACATGATATCATCCGCACAACGCGTAAAGGTATTCAAAGCCCTGGGCGATACCAACCGTCTGCATATCCTGCAGCTGTTGCAGCAGGGGGAGCAATGTGCCTGTGTCCTGCTTGAGAATCTCAATCTCTCCCAGCCCACGCTCTCCCATCACATGAAGATTCTCTGTGATGCCAGTCTGGTCCGGAGCCGCAAGGACGGCAAATGGGTCTATTATACGCTGCAGGCCGATACCATAAAGGAAATTTCCAGCTGGCTCTCAGAGCTGCAGCACGTATCGGCAACTGTCCCCGGAAAAAACTGCCGCTGCCAGGACTGAGCTCCTGGTTTTATCCCTTTTTAATTCATATATTTCAATCTGTCTATTTATAAGGAGTCTTTTGCCATGCGTTCGCAAAACAGCAGTCCCATCAATTTCTTCCAGCGGTACCTGACAGTCTGGGTACTGCTCTGCATGCTTGCCGGTGTCGCCATCGGCCATTTCCTGCCGGCCATTCCCGCCGCCCTCGGGAAGATGGAGATTGACGGCATTTCCATCCCCATCGCCATCCTGATCTGGCTGATGATCTACCCCATGATGATCAAGGTCGATTTTGAGAGCATCCGTGCGGTCGGCCGGGCACCGAAGGGGCTCTTCGTCACCTGGATTGCCAACTGGCTCATCAAGCCATTCACGATGTATGCACTCGCGTATGCGTTCTTCTTCGTCCTGTTCCGTCCGCTCCTGCCCGCAGATCTTGCGACCTCCTATCTGGCAGGAGCCGTCCTTTTGGGAGCCGCGCCCTGCACGGCCATGGTCTTTGTCTGGAGCACGCTGACACGCGGCAATCCGGCCTATACGGTTGTCCAGGTCGCCACGAATGACCTCATCATTCTCGTGGCCTTCGTGCCCATCGTCAAATTCCTGCTGGGCGTCTCACATGTCAGCGTCCCGTACGATGTGCTCTTCCTGAGTATCTTCCTGTTCGTCGTCATTCCGCTCGCCGCAGGCGTTGCCACGCGCCTCTTCGTCGTGCGGAAAAAAGGCCTTGCTTATTTCGAACAGGAATTCGTTCATTCCTTTGACGGCATCACGACGGCAGGCCTCCTGCTCACACTCGTCATCATCTTCAGCTCACAAGCCCAAATCATTCTTGAGAATCCGCTGCACATCCTGCTGATTGCCGTGCCACTGATCCTGCAGACGTTCCTGATTTTCGGCCTGACCTACGGCGCCTGCTGTCTGCTGCGCCTGCCCTTTTCCATCGCGGCACCGGCCGGGTTCATCGGTGCGTCGAATTTCTTTGAGCTGGCCGTGGCCGTAGCGATTGCCCTGTTCGGTGTGACAAGTCCCGCTGCACTCGCGACAACCGTCGGCGTGCTCACGGAAGTTCCCGTCATGCTGACGCTCGTGCGACTGGCCAACCTTACCCGGGACCATTTTCCAAGGCCATGAGTAAGGACACGGCATGTTCCCTGCCTCTCCCGCTCCTCCTCTTATGTACAAAAGAGCGGGGACCGCAAGATCTGCGGTCCCCGCTCTTTTTATCGTTAGAGAGAGTTATGAGGGAAAGCTAAAGTAATGGTATTCAAGCCGGCATCAGCCATTGATGGCAATCGTATGGCCTGCGGCGGATTCTTCCGTCTTTTTCGGCATGTGGACACAGAGGACGCCATCCTTGTAATCGGCCTGGCATTTCGTCTCATCGATGTTGTCGATGTAGAAGGAGCGGCTCATGGAACTCGTGCGGCGTTCACGGCGCACATAATTGCCTTTCTCGTCCTTTTTATCTTCATTCTCATCCTGCTTCGTCGCAATGGTGAGGTAGTTGTCTTTATAACTCAAGGAGATGTTCTCTTTCTTGAGGCCCGGCAGCTCAGCCATGAGATCGTAGCTGTCGCCGTTATCCTTGACATCGACCTTGAAATCCGGTGCCTTGAAGTTCGTCAGGAACGGTTCGTCAAAGACATCAAACAGGCGGTCGAAATCATTTTCTTCTCTTGCCAGATCTTTACCGGATACAAATGGAACTAAACCAAACATAATCAAAATCCCCTTTCTGCAAGCTTGCCTGAGCGGCACACCCGAAGCGGTGCTCGCTGCCCGGGAACTTTTTGGAAACATTTTCATCGTGGAGTTCCGGGTTCCTTGCGGTTCCCTTTCCTCTTTACAATTCTTATTATAGCTCAAATGGTCAAAATGTCAATAGGTCAAAATAACAATTCATCAAAAAAAATAGAGGTGCCGCGGCAGCAGGTATTTTGCCTGTTGCCGCAGCACCTCTATGCAATAGAATGCTGCAAGTGATGTTCAGCTTTGCTGGCAGAATTCCAGCTGGCGGCTGCAGAACGTGACAATCTGCAGCCCCAGCGTGTCCACAAGCTCTTCCGCCGTGTGGAAATGGCAGGCGACGGCATCGGCCGTATGGGCATCGGAACCCACCGTCACATAGCGGCCGCCGAGTTCCCGGTAGCGCTGGTAGACGGGCACGAGTTCCTTGAGTGCGCGGCGGCTGCCGAGGCGGCGCGTGTTGAGCTCGAGCACCGTTCCCGTCTCGATGACAGCGCGCAGCACGTCATCGATGTCCTCGCGGAAATCTCCATACGAGATTTCCGGATTATCGTACGGCGCATAGCGCGCGATGTAGTCGATATGCGCGAGCACGTCGACAAAGTCGTGACGGCGAAGATTTTCTGCCATCTGTTCATAATAGCGATGGTAGACCTCCGCCTTCTGACGGCCCGCATAGAATTCCGGGTAGTAGATATCGTCGCCGTCGACGAGATGGATGGCGCCGATGACGAGATCGAACGGCACCTCTTTGGCAAAGGCTGCGCTGCGCTCTCGCGTCTGCTCCCACATGCCGATCTCCACGCCAAGGCGGACGCCCTCGCCCCGCAGCGGCTCATATGCCTGCCAGTAGGCATGCGGATCAAAGGTAAAGTCAAGCTCCCCCGGATAGTCGAGGTCGAGATGCTCCGTGAAGACGATGCCGACGCCGCGCTCCTGCGCGTTCTTCAGAGCATCCTGCGCCCGCATCTCAGAGTCAGCTGAGAAGGCCGTATGGCTGTGACTGTCGAAGATCATGAGCCACCTCAGCCTTTCTGCTCAGCTTCGTAAGCGGCCTGCAGGGCCTTGGCCAGCTGGTCGGGGCAGGATGTCGGACGCGCGCCACAGGTATTGCCCTTGAAGCGTCCGATGACAAAATCGATATCGAGGCCCTCGACGAGCTTCGAGATGCCCTTGAGGTTGCCGTTGCAGCCGCCCTCAAAGGAGACGTGCCTGATGGTCTTGCCATCGAGCTCGACCTGGATGCGGCGGGAGCACGTGCCCTTTGTCTGATACGTGTAAATCATGTGTATCGCTGCCTTTCTTTCCATCAGAGAATATCAGGGATGCGACGGGAATCAGTGCTGATCCTCATCATTGGCGATTGCTGGGACACGGGCCAGGATATAGGCCATGCAGATGCTCAGGCAGATGAGAGCCGTCACAAGGCCAAGCCAGCCGTTTGCCGTAAAGCCGTCCACGAGGTAGCCGAGGAAACAGCAGGATGCCACCACTGCGACATAAGGAATCTGCGTGCTGACGTGGTCGATATGGTGGCACTGTGCACCCGCAGAAGCCAGGATGGTCGTATCGGAAATCGGCGAAGCATGGTCGCCGCCGACAGCGCCCGAAAGGATGGCGGCAACGCAGACGACGAGCATGTTGGGGTCATTCGTGCCGAGCACGGCGATGGCAATCGGGATGAGGATGCCAAACGTCCCCCACGAGGTTCCCGTCGCGAAGGCCAGGCCGATGGCCACGAGGAAGAAAATCGGCGGCAGGAACAGGATGATCGAGGCATGCGCGCTGACGACGGCGCCGACAAAGCCGCCGAGGTCGAGGTATTCCTTGCTGCAGATGCCCGAAAGCGTCCAGGCCAGGCAGAGGATGAAGATGGCCGGCGTCATGGCCTTGAAGCCCCAGCCGAAGCTGTCACAGAACGCATTGAACGTGACGATGCGGCGCGGCAGATACAAAAAGCCCGTGAAGACGAAGGCGATGAAGGAGCCGAGCACAAGGGATTTCGAGGAATCGCAGTTCGCAAAGGCCTCTGCGACGCTCTTGCCCTCATAGATGCCGCCCGTGTAGAGCATGCCGAAGATGCAGGCGGCAATGAGGACGAGCAATGGCAGCAGCAGATCGATCATCTTGCCATGCCCCTGATCCTCATGCTTGATCTGGGATTCATCGGTATCCTGATATTCCTTCGGAATCTCAAAATGCTTCTTGTTGGCGAGGATACTCTTGCCCATGGCTGCGAAATCGCGCCCCGTCCAGATGATGAAGACCATGAAGAGGATCGTGAGCCAGGCATAGAGATTGAAGGGAATCGTGTGCAGGAAGAGCGCGAAGCCGTCGATGGTCGTATCTTCCGGCAGGGAGGAGCCGACGGCGGCTGCCCAGCTCGAGACGGGAGCGATGATGCAGACCGGTGCGGCCGTCGCATCGATGATGTACGCGAGCTTCGTGCGCGCAATCTTGAACTTGTCGGTGACCGGGCGCATGACGGTGCCAACCGTCAGGCAGTTGAAGTAGTCATCGATGAAGATGACGACGCCGAGCAGCGCCGTCAGGAGCAGCGCGCTGCGCGGGCCGTGGATGGTCCTGACGGCCCAGTCACCATACGCCCTGGTTGCGCCCGAGCGCGTGATGGCGGCCACGAGGATGCCGAGGATGACGAGGAAAACGAGGATGTTGACGTTGCTGCCGACTTTATCGGCCATGACCTCAAACATCGTGAGGATTGCTGTGAGGACGTTGCCGCCCGTGAAGAGCAGTGCTCCCGAGAAAATGCCGATGATCAGAGACATGTAGACCTCTTTGGTCCACAGTGCCAAGACGATCGTGATGATTGGCGGGAGGATTGACCAGGCTGTTGCTGCCATTATCATACCTACTTTCTTTGCTTATTCCTAGTGTTACAAAGGTATTCTATAACAAAAGCGTCATACTAGCAAATGTTTTATGCATTTTTCTGCGCGGCAAAGGCATCGGCCAGCTGGCCAAACTCCGCGAGCGTGAGCGTCTCGCCGCGGCGAATCGGGTCAATGCCGGCAGATTCAAGGGCGTCGCGGACCTGCTCCTTCGGGAAGCCGGCGCCGCGCAGGGCATTGGCCAGCGTCTTGCGGCGCTGTCCGAAGGCGGCCTTGACGACGCGGAAGAAGAGCTTTTCATCCTGGACATCTACGGCCGGCTTCCGGCGGACGCGGCACGAGACAACGACGCTCATGACCTCCGGCGCGGGGATGAACGAGCGCGGCGGCACATCGAGCACGATTTCCGGTTCCGTGTAATACTGGACGGCAACCGAGAGTGCCCCATAGATGCGTGAACCCGGTTTGGCGGTCATGCGCTCCGCCACTTCCTTCTGGACCATCGTGACCATGTGCGTGATGGGCAGGCGGCGTTCGAGCAGCGTCATGAGGATCGGCGTCGTGATGTAATACGGCAGGTTGGCCGCGACCTTGAACGGTCCTTCGCCCATGATCTCGGGGATATTGACCTTGAGGATATCGCCCGGCACGATCGTGACGTTGTCGTAGGCCTTGAGCGTTTCCTTGAGCACGGCGGGCAGCTTCTTGTCAAGCTCGACGGCCGTGACCTCGGCCCCGGCCTCCGCAAGGCCCTGCGTCAGCGTGCCGATGCCCGGTCCGATCTCCAGCACCCGGTCGCCCGGCTTGATTTCGGCAGCATCGACGATACCCTGTACAATGCGGGCATCGATGAGGAAGTTCTGGCCGAGCTTCTTGCTCATGCGCAGACCAAAGGCCTTGAGGATGTGCGTCGTTACCTCACGGCTCGCGATCTTGGGCTGCAATACCTTCTCGTCTTCTGCGTTCATCAGATTCCCTCCTGCTTTCCTGCGTGTTCTTCGTCTTCCTGTGCCATCTCGGCGATGGCGCGGTCAAATTCCTCGCGGCTCACGCCGTAATGATTGAGGCGCGTCAGGAACGTCTTGGCATTGGCAAAGCCGAGGCCGAGTTTCTCGCCAAGGCGCGCCCGGCGCGAAGAAGCCTCTGGTGCACCCGAAAGGCCGTGAATGATGAGATCGGCACCTGAGAAGATCTGCTTCGGCTCCCAGTCGAGCGTGCGAACTTTCGCGAGTGCCTTGCGGATGGCCTCCGGCTTCGCCTGCTCGATGCCGATATCGTCATGAGCCGTCGCTTCCTCGACCGGCACGAACGCGTGCTTGGCCTCGGGGAAACGTTTCGACAGGAATTTGCGGATGCGTTCCCCTGCCGAATCCGGGTCCGTCATGATGATGATGCCCCGTTTCTTGTAAGCCTGTTCGATGTTTTTCAAAGCCTGCGGCTTCAAATTGAAGCCTTCCGTGATGATGCAGTCGGCTTCGACTGCCTTGTCGATGGCCACGACATCCATTTTGCCCTCGACCACCAATACTTCTTTAATCATGTCGTTCCTTTCCTGTTCGATGAAATGCAATTTACGCCAATACCGATTGAACAGCCGCATAGACGTCCCGATGGATTGCTTCGATGGCACGCGGCTCGCCGCCTTCGCTGCAGGCCACGCGCGCCCAGCCGTACTGCCGGGCCAGGCTGACATAGGCCGCATGGCAGCGGTGCAGGTAGTCCGTATCGCGTTCATGGATGTCCTTCTCCGTCTGCATCTTGGCCGCACGGGCAGCGATCAGGTGGTCCGCGACAGCAGGGTCCATGTCGAGGAAGACGACCTTGTCCGGCACGGGCAGGCCGAGCTTCGTGAATTCAAAGTCCCAGAGCCAGTCGAGAAACGCCTTGCGCTCGTCCTCATCCGTGAGCTTGATGGCCTGATGGACCATATTCGAGGTCGTGTAGCGGTCAGCCAGGATGATGTCGCCGGCATCGTAAAACGATTTCCATTTCATGCGGAAAGAGGCGTAGCGGTCCACGGCAAAGAAGGTCGACGCGGCATAGGCATTGACATCTTCCGCATGGCCGCCGAAGTCCCCCCGCAGGTACATGCGCACGGGCATGGAGGCATCTGAGGCATAATCGGGGAATTCCACGCGATGGACGCGGTGGCCGTCACGGCGCAGATGCTCGTAGAGCGCTTTGGTCTGCGTAGCCTTGCCCGAGCCGTCTCCGGCTTCAATGATGATGAGTTTTCCCTTATTCATATCCATATCTCTTTTCTTCATCCTGTACATGCGTGGAGTCATCCACCAGAACCTGCAGATGCTGCAGGGAGGCGTCCTGCGGCCCCACGACCTTGAGTCCGAGTTCCTGCATATACCGGATGTAATGCAGGCTCGCCTCGTCGATGTGGTCACCGGGGCAGAGAATGGGGATGCCCGGCGGGTAAAACATGACCTGTTCAGCCGCCACACGTCCTGCGGCCGCCGCAAAGGGCACCGGCTCCTTGCGGGCAAAGAAGGCCAGACGCGGCGAGCAGCCGACGCCAGGCAAAGGCGGCAGCGGCGGCACATCGAATCTGCCCTCTCCGTCTCCTGAGCGGTGATGTGCGGCCAGCTCCTGCAGCGCATGGAGCAGATAAGACGTCTCGCGCTCCGTGTCGGCATAGGAAATGATGAAGAGCACGTTGCGCGCATCGGAGAGTTCACACTGAATCTTGTACGTATGGCGCAGGATGGCTTCGGCCTCGACACCGGTCAGGCCGAGGCCTGTCACCGTGACCGTAACCTTCGTCTCGTCGAGGGCCGAGGCGCCCGGACGCCTGACGTATTCAGGGCCGAAGGACCAGAGACCATCGATCTCATTGATGCCGGCGCGCAGCTGCCGTGCCAGGCGTACGGCACGGCCCACGAGCCTCTCCCCGTCCTCTGCCATCTGCAGCCGCGCGATGTCAAGGGATGCGAGCAGCAGCTGATTGGGGCTCGTGGACTGCAGCAGGCTTGCCGCCTCGCGCAGGCGTTCAAAATGAACGCGCGGCCCCTTGGCGAGCAATATCGAGGTCTGCGTCATGGAGCCCAGCATCTTGTGCGTGCTCTGCGCGACGATATCCGCACCGCAGTCAAGCGCCTGCGGCGGCAATTCCCCGCTGAAACGCAGATGCGGGCCATGGGCCTCGTCAACGAGCAGCAGCATGCCGTGCGCATGGACGAGCTTCGCCAGCACCGAAAGATCAAACGTCACGCCGTAATACGTCGGGTGGACGAGCACGAGAGCCCGCGCTTCCGGATGCGCGTCAATGGCGGCTTTGACTGCGGCCGCAGTCAGCCCCATGGCGATGCCGAGCCGCTCATCGATTTCCGGCTGGATGAAGACCGGCCTGGCCCCCGAGAGGATCAGGCCGCCGATCACCGAACGATGCGCATTGCGCGGCACGAACACCGTGTCGCCGGGACAAAGGCTGCCCATCAGCATGGCATGGATGGCTCCCGTCGTGCCGTTGATCATGAAGTAGGCCTGATCGGCACCGTAAAGCTCAGCTGCGAGTTCCTGTGCCTCGCGAATGCACATGGTCGGCTCATGCAGGTCATCGAGCTCTTCCATCAGCGAGACTTCCTCGCGCAGCCCCTCCGGCGTCACGAGTTTGCGCAGCAGCGCATGCGCGCCGAGTCCCTGCTTATGCCCCGGCGTGTGGAACGCCAGTGCCCCATCCTCTGCGTAGGCACGCATGGCCTCGGCAATCGGGGCGTGATGCGCCCGTTTCTCCTTCCTTTGATCGTTTCCCGGCAATCTGCCATCCATCCTTTCTCTTTTCCACATGCAGATGCGGGTTATCCACCGCTTCTGTTGAAAATGTGCATAAAAATGTGGATAACTGCGCCGCAAACAGCCGAGTTATCCACAGGTCGTACCATTATTTTTTCTGCTGCCGCTTCGTCAAGCGATGAAGCACGATGAGGACAACCACGGATCCTATCAGGATATAGCCATCCCTGGTGCGCACCAGGGATTCCGTCCCTTCCGTCTCCATCTTCGCATATATGGCAGCCAGTACGAGCAAGGCAACCAGGATATTCATGATTGCCTTGGCGTGTCGTTTCCAGAACAAAGAAACCGCTCCCTCGTCATGCATCGCAAAATGCGGAGATTATTTCTTCCCCTTGCGCTCCTTGGCACGCTCCTTCGATGCCTTCTCCTTGGCCTTGACTTTATCGTCAAGCTTCTTCTGCTGCTGATACTTCGCGTAATCGACGCCCATGCTGGCCAGCTTGTGCTTGAACGTCATGACCGGATGGCGCAGGAACATGCGCTTCTGCGTGCTGTTCATGATCTTGAGGAATTCCTGCGTCTGCTTGGCGCCGAAGCACGGACGGTCACAGCGGTCGCAGATGGGCTTCGTGATGCCATAGGGGCAGCGGTTCATCTTCGTCATGACCGTTGCGAGAAGCGCCGTGCACTTCGGGCAGAGCTTGTCGCCCGAGGTGCCATGATGGCTGTGGCAGTAGATGCCGAACGTCTTCTTTATGTTCGCTTTTTCCTTCGGGATATTATTTTTGATCTCTACCGGTTTCTTTTTCGGCAGGAATCGCGAAAAAATGCTCATAGTCAATCACCTTTCACCATGATTCAGATATAGATTAGTACTTTTCTATTTTACGGTTATTCGCGTATAAAAGCAAGAAAACTTTCCTCAGGGCAGATCCCCTGCCATCGCTCACTTGAAAAGCTCCAGCAACTGCTTGCCGATGAGGACCGTCGTCATGATGATGAAGAGCGGCCGCACGTAGCCGGCACCCTTGGACAGCGCAACGCGCGCACCGCACCAGGCCCCGACGATCATCGAGAGGCCCATCGGGATGGCATGCGCAAAGTCCACGATGCCGAAATAACTAAACAGCACGGCCGCCGCGATGTTGCTGGCAAAATTCAGCGCGCGCGCATTGGCCGCCGCACCGAGGAAATCGAAACCGACCATCAGGAAGGCAAACAGCAGGAAGGAACCCGTGCCCGGGCCAAAGAAGCCATCATAGAAGCCAAAAGTAAAGGCGACCACCCCCGAGAGCGCGAGCAGACGCGTGCTCATGCCGCTGTAAGTGGACTCCTTGCCCCAATCCTTCTTGAGCACGCTGTAGATGAGCACGAGGATCAGCATGACGACGACGAGCGGGCGCAGGAATTCCGAAGGGATCTGACGCACGGCCAGCACGCCGACGGCCGAGCCGATCAAAGAGATAGGGAACAGGCGGCGGATGAGCCAGCCGTCGACCTTGCCCGAGCGCACGAAGGTCACGAAGCTTGTGAACGCGCCCATGACGGCCGCAACCTTATTCGTGCCGAGCACCGTAAGCGGCGGCAGGCCCGTCCACATGAGGGCCGGGATGGAAATCAGCCCGCCACCGCCGACAACGGAATCGATGAACGCTGCCATAAAGCCGAAAAATACGAGGAACCCCAAGGTATTGATATCCAATAACTCCATACATAACGCCCTTTCCATGTACTCACGTGTGTATATCGCAAAAACTTTGTTTATTATATCATAGCCAGGGCTTTGCTGTCCTCCCCGTGCGCATGCACTGCGGCTTTTCCCGTACAAAAAAAAACGCTGCGCAGAGCATTTGCTTCGCGCAGCAGTTTTCAAGTCCTGTATGACCGGATCAGTCTTCAAACTCTGTTTTCGTGGCACGCAGACGCGCGATGGCGCGCTGCAGGGCGAGTTCCGCCCGTTCCACATCGATATCCTTCGATTCCGGCGTATGCTGATGGAACGCCTCGATGCGGGCCTTGGCGCGGGCCATGGCCTCCTTGGCGCGGTTGATATCGATATCAATCGGCTGCTCGGCAGCCGTGGCGAGCACCGTGATCTTTTCCGGCGTGACTTCCATGAAGCCGCCGGCCACTGCGATGAGCTGCTCGTCGCGGTCAACGCCGAGGCGCACGCGCATGGCATGCGGCACCAGGCCCGTCACGAGCGGCGCATGGTGCGGCAGGATGCCGAGCTCACCGCCCGTCGAACGGACGATCAGCATGCTGATGTCGTTCGTGTAGACCACTTTATCCGGAGAGACAATCTCTAGCTTGATAGTCGCCATCGATTACTCCTCCTCTTTGATCTTCCGTGCCTTCTCCACTGCCTCATCGATCGTGCCGACCATGTAGAATGCATTCTCCGGCAGGTCATCGTACTTGCCCTCGAGAATCTCCTTGAAGCCGCGTACCGTCTCCTTGAGCGGCACGTACTTGCCCGGCGAACCCGTGAATACCTCTGCAACGAAGAACGGCTGCGAGAGGAAACGCTGAATCTTGCGGGCACGCGATACCGTCAGTTTATCCTCATCGGAAAGCTCTTCCATACCGAGGATGGCGATGATATCCTGGAGTTCCTTGTACTTCTGGAGTACAGCCTGGACGCCGCGGGCAACCTGGTAATGCTCCTCGCCAAGGACCTCTGCATTGAGGATACGGCTCGTGGAATCGAGCGGATCGACGGCCGGATAAATACCGAGCTCTGCAATCTGACGCGAAAGGACCGTCGTGGCATCGAGATGCGTAAACGTACCAGCCGGTGCCGGGTCCGTGAGGTCATCGGCCGGGACATAGACAGCCTGGACCGACGTGATGGAACCATTCTTCGTCGACGTAATGCGCTCCTGCAGAGCACCGATATCCGTGGACAGCGTTGGCTGATAACCGACGGCCGACGGCATGCGGCCGAGAAGTGCCGAAACCTCGGAACCTGCCTGGATGAAACGGAAGATGTTATCGATGAAGAGGAGCACGTCCTGATGCTGGACATCGCGGAAGTACTCTGCCATCGTGAGGCCCGTCAGAGCAACGCGCATACGTGCTCCAGGGGGCTCGTTCATCTGGCCGTAAACGAGAGCCGTCTTGTCGATGACGCCCGACTCCGTCATTTCACCCCAGAGATCGTTGCCCTCACGCGTACGCTCGCCGACGCCGGCGAATACGGAATAACCGCCGTGCTCCGTCGCGATGTTGTGGATGAGCTCCATGATGAGGACCGTCTTGCCGACGCCTGCGCCGCCGAAGAGGCCCGTCTTGCCACCCTTCGAGTACGGGGCGATGAGGTCAACGACCTTGATGCCCGTCTCAAGGATCTGTGCACTCGTCTCCTGCTCGTCGAACTTCGGAGCCGGGCGATGAATCGGCCAGAACTCCTTGTTGCCAACTGGAGCCGGATTGTGGTCAACCGTCTGACCAAGGACGTTGAATACGCGTCCGAGGCATTCCGTGCCGACCGGGACCATGATTGGATGGCCCGTGTCGACAGCTTCCATGCCACGCATCAGACCATCCGTCGAGCTCATGGCGATGCAGCGCGTCACGCTGTCGCCGAGGTGCTGCATGACTTCGACCACGAGGTCAATCTTGACGCTCGTCTCGCCCTTGATGGTGACTGCGTTGAGAATTGCCGGCAGTTCACCTGCCGGGAATTCGATATCTACGACAGGTCCGATGACCTGTACGACTTTACCTTTTGCCAATGGTAAACCTCCTTATATGCCCTTATTTGAGGGCTTCGGCGCCGCCGACAATCTCCGTGATCTCGCGGGTGATGCCAGCCTGACGTACCTTGTTGTAGTGCAGGTTCAGCTTGTCCATGAGGTCTTCTGCATTGTCCGTCGCGTTGCTCATCGCGTTCATGCGCGACGAGAGCTCGCTGGCTGCCGACTGCAAAAGTGCCGCGTAGATAACCGTGAAGAGGTACTGCGGAAGCATGAAGCCGAGCACCGTAGCTGCGTCCGGCTCATAGATGTACTCCGTATGCAGGGTATCTTCTTCCGCAGCCTCCAGCGGTGCAAACGGGAGGATTGCTCCCGACTTCGGCTCGCAGCTGATTGCGGAAACGAATTTCGTATAGATCATCGTCACTTCACGATACTTACCGCTCTTGTAAAGGTCAATGAGCGACATTGCAATCTCATGTGCCTTCTCTGGTGTAGGACGCTCGCTGATGCCGATGTATTCCTGAATGACCTTATAGCCCCGGCTCTTGAAATGACCGACGCCTTTGCGGCCGACAATGACGAACTCCGTATCGTCTTCCTTCTCGATGAGGGCTTCCGCCTCTTTGCAGGCATTCGAAGAATACGCACCTGCGAGGCCCTTGTCCGACGTGATGAGGAAGATGAGCTTCTTGCCGTCTTTATGCGTTTCAAGCAGGGGATGCGAGAAATCCGTACCCGCATTCTTCGCGATGGCATGAACGACTTCGCTGACCTTTTCTGCATAGGGACGATTCGACGTCGCAGCCTCTTTGGCGTGACGCAGACGGCTCGTGGCGACCATGTTCATGGCACTCGTGATCTGCTTGGTACTCTTTACACTCCTGATGCGATGGCGAATATCCTGTAAACTAGCCAAAAAGAATCACCTCGCCTTATGCCATTTTATACGGTACAGTTTCCTTGAACTCCTCGATGGCCTGCTTGAGCTGCGTCTCAAGAGCATCATCCAGCTTCTTCTGCTCGATGATCTTCTGTGCGACTTCCGGATGCTGCGTGTGCATGAAGGCCAGGAAATCCTTCTGGAAATCGACAACCTTCTCCACGGGAATATCCGCAAGATAGCCCTTGACAGCCGTGTAGATGATCATGACCTGATCCTGGACGAGCAGCGGGCTGTACTGAGCCTGCTTCAGCGTCTCGACCATGCGTGCGCCACGGTCGAGCTGTGCCTTCGTCTCCTTGTCGAGGTCCGAGGCGAACTGCGAGAACGCTGCGAGTTCGCGATACTGAGCGAGATCGAGTCGCATCGTACCAGCGACCTGCTTCATAGCCTTGATCTGAGCCGAACCACCGACACGCGATACGGAAAGACCGACGTTGATAGCCGGACGGATACCGGAATAGAATGCATCCGTCTCGAGCATGATCTGACCATCAGTGATGGAGATGACGTTCGTCGGGATATAAGCAGAAAGGTCACCAGCCTGCGTCTCAATGATTGGCAGTGCCGTGATGGAGCCGCCGCCGAGTTCATCGTTGAGCTTGGCTGCGCGCTCGAGCAGACGGGAATGCAAGTAGAATACATCGCCCGGATATGCCTCACGTCCTGGCGGTCTTCTGAGCAGCAGGGACATGGCGCGGTATGCAGCTGCATGTTTCGTGAGGTCATCGTAGATGCAGAGGCAAGCCTTGCCCTGATACATGAAGTGCTCCGCCATGGCAACACCGGCATACGGTGCCAGGTACTGCAGCGGCGAGGAATCAGCAGCCGTTGCCGCGACGACGATCGTGTACTTCATGGCGCCGCGCTCTTCGAGCGTCTTGACGACACGCGCAACCGTCGAGGCCTTCTGGCCGATGGCAACGTAGACGCAGATACAATTCTGGTCATGCTGATTGAGGATCGTATCGATGGCGATTGCCGTCTTACCAATACCACGGTCACCGATGATGAGCTCACGCTGGCCACGGCCGATCGGTACGAGGGCATCGATGGCCTTAATACCCGTCTGCAGAGGCTCCTTGACCGGTTTGCGATCTGCAATGCCCGGTGCCGGATACTCAACCGGACGCGTAGTCTCGGCGTTAATCTTGCCTTTACCATCGATCGGACGGCCGAGTGCATCAACGACGCGGCCGATCATGGCCTCACCGACAGGAACCTGCATGATCTTGCCCGTACGCTTGACCTGCGTGCCCTCTTTGATTTTCGTCTCACCGCCTAAGATAACGGCACCGACGTTGTCCTGCTCAAGGTTCAGGACCAAACCATAAATATCATTGCCGAAATCGAGCAGCTCGCCCGCCATTGCCTTCTCGAGGCCATGGATATGCGCGATGCCGTCACCGATTTCGATAACCGAACCAACATCATCGACATTGAGATCCACATCGTAGTTCTTGATCTGGTCTTTGATGATGGCCGTTATTTCTTCCGGATTCATTTTCATAACTTCGCTGTCACCCCAGTTTCATCACTCGTTAGCCAGTAATTGTTTCTTCAGCGTGGCAAGACGGCCCGCTACACTGCCGTCGATGCGGCGGTCGCCGATCTGGACGACGACGCCGCCGATGAGGGCCTTGTTCTCATGGAGGCGGAGCTCCACTTTCTTGCCCGTCACCTTCTCGAGCTTCTCGGCAATGGCCTTCTGCTGCTTCTTCGTCGCAGCAGAAGCCGTCGTTACATCTGCGATCAGGATGCCTCTGGCCTCATTTGAAAGTGCGCGGTACTCTTCCGTGATGGCCGGCAGCAGGGCAAAGCGATGCTTGTCAACCAATAACAGCAGAAAATGGTACACATTCTGCGAGAGTTCCTGCTTGAAGCATTTCTTCAAGAGGTCCTTCTTCACCTTCGGCTCGACCTGTGGATTGGAGAGGAATTCAATGGCCTGCGGCACGGACTCCAGTCCCTCGCGTGCGGCATCGAGCTCCTTGCCATACTCCACAAGCTTATCCTCTTCCTGTGCAATCTCGAAGATCGCGCGGGAATACTTCCGTGCAAGCTGTATGTTTAGCATGGCAAATCACCAATCTTGTCTTTGTTGAGCTTGTCGACGAATTCCGCAACGAGTGCCTCGTTCTCGGATTTGTCGATATTCTTGGCAATGATCTTACCGGCTGCCGCCATGGACAGCGTAATCATCTCAGCGCGCATCTGCTCGACGGCATGCTCGCGCTCGCGTGCGATCTCAGCCTGGGCAGCCTTGCGCATCTGCTCGATCTCACGCTTCATCTCCTCACGTTTTGCCTCACGTTCTTCACTGGCGCGCTTTTCTGCGTTCATGACGATCGTCTCGGCTTTCGCGTTGGCCTCAGCAAGCTTTGCCTTGTACTCGGCAAGCAGCTTGTCCGCTTCAGCGACGTCGGAATCCGCTTTGTTCAAGCTTTCCTGGATCCTGTCCTGACGAGCCTTGAGCATGCGGATAACCGGTTTATAGGCAAACGCGCGAAGGATTCCCACTAAGATCAAGAAGTTCAAGATCTGAGCGATCAATGTGGCATTGATATCTATCAATTGCTATGCCTCCCTTTTACGTTTTTCATCAAAAAATGGAATTATTTGATGAGCGGGTTAGCATAGAGCATGATCAGGGCTACGACCGTCGCAATGATGGCCATGGACTCGATCAGACCTACGGAAATCAGCGTGTTCGTGAAGAGCTTGCTCTGTGCTTCCGGCTGACGCGTGATACCTTCGATGAAGCGGCTCGTGACGAGACCATCACCAAGACCTGCACCGACTGCTGCCAAGCCCATGCAAACACCTGCACCGACCAGAGCTGCTGCTACCATGATTGCGTTTTCCATGAAAAGATCCTCCTTAAAGTAAAAAGAAAGTGAAAGATTGAATGAATGTTCCTTGAACCATTTTCGACATTACGACTCTTCTTCATCTTCCTTGACGGCATTGGCGAGATACGCCATTGTCAGCATCGTGAAGATGAAGGCCTGGACTCCGCCGATGAAGATACTGAACGCCAGCCAGATAACTGACGGGATCGGCATCCAGATTGGCATCAGCTTGAGCAGGATGATGATCAGGATCTCACCTGCCAAGATATTGCCGAATAGACGGAAAGACAACGTGATCGGCTTTGCGATTTCTTCGATGGCGTTGATGATGACAAAGACTGGCGTTGGTTTAAAGAAATGAGCGATATAATGCCCGCCTTTCATATGTACGCCCAGTACATGTACCATCACGACGACGAGGAGCGCCAGCCCCAAGGTGGTGTTCAAGTCGTTCGTCGGCGAAGACAACGTAGGAACAAGTCCCAGCCAGTTCGACACCAGCAGGAACATGAACAGCGACACGATGAACGGCGCAAGGAAATGACCTCGCTTGCCCATCATCGAGTCGACCTGTGCTTCCAGCCCCGTGACGATGATCTCGACCACATTCTGCCAGCCCGTCGGAACCATCTTGAGATTCCGCGTGGCCAGCCATGCAATCAGGATAACAATCGCCATCGTGAGCCAGGTCATGCACAGGGTTTCCCAGTTGAACGTCAAGCCGGCGCAATGCACTACTTCACGAACACCGATTTCATGCATAACCTATACCTCCCTCCCAGGTAAAACCCGAGTTATTTTTTACCGAGATTCATGTGGATCATCAGGAACAGGGACAGCCCGTAGCAGGTCAAAAAGCCGATTGCCACGACGTTGAAGACGTCGACGGAGATCGCTGCCGCCGCAAACAGGACCAGGAAGAGCAGGAGCATCCGGAGCACCATGCCCCAGAGCATCTGCTGCTTGCCTCCCTGCCGCAGGAATGTCAGGCGCCAGAGGCGCCATGCCTGATTCCAGACAAACACCAGTGCCGTCAGATACCCGAGGAAAAGCGCTGCGATGAGTGTCCCGTCTCCTCTTGCAAAGAGCCCGGCACCAATCACGAGCGTGGCGATTCCCAGAGCCAGTGACAGCCGCTTCACGAATACCGATAAAAGTTGTTTCATATTCCTCCTCTGACAGCGACCCCGCCGTCTTCGATGAATATCACAGGAAAACCGGAGATATCATGAATCTCCATCTTTTTTATTTCGACAAAATCCATCATACTCCTGCTCGATAAAAGTTCTTTGTCATCTGCATTTTGTATCACGATTTATGCCGTAAATAAACAGTGTTTATTATTTGATAAATCAACGGTATTGTTTTCTATTGATTCATCGCATGGACTATTATATGCGATAAAAGAAGATATAGCAAGCCTTTTTTACCAGAAAAGCAAAATCCTTGAACATCCGGACGTCAAACGACGCCATTCCGCTTGAGCTGGCGGAACAGCGTGTAAAAGGCACCAGGAAAACCGATCAGGATACCGGTCAGTTTGCCACCATAACCATCCCCCAGCAGGAAGCGGTCGGCAAGGTCGCCGAGGAACAGGCAGATGCCGACAAAGACCACGAGGTAGATGCCGACGCCGCTCAAGACGGCAAATGCCTTTACCGCCTGATGCAGTCCCGCCCTGAGTCCCTCATGCGAATCCTCATGCTCTTTCGGTTTCTTCTCCGTCATTCCCTCTCCCCCTATCGTTTTATTATCTCTGTAGTCTTTGCAATTCGATGCAAACCGACAAAACAAATAAAAAAGCAAGACGGGATATGCATTTCCTGTCTTGCTTTGACATGCTGGATATGCGTTTAGCGGATGTGGCTCTCAAAGACATCCGGGCGGCCATCGGCCAGTCCGTAATGATACAGGATGGCGTGGATGATGCGGCGGGCTGCCTGGCCGTCGCCATACGGGTTGACCGCTTCGGCCATGCGGCTGTACTCTTCCTTGTCCGTCAGGAGCTTTTTCGCTTCCGCATAGACGCGCTCACGGTCCGTGCCGATGAGCTTGACTGTCCCAGCAAGCACGGCCTCCGGACGTTCCGTCGTATCGCGCAGCACGAGGACCGGCTTGCCGAGTGCCGGTGCTTCTTCCTGCACGCCGCCCGAATCCGTCAGAATCAGATACGCCTTGTTCATGAGGTTCGCGAACGGCTCATAATCGAGCGGATCGATCAAATGGACCTTCTCGAGGCCGCCGAGTTCCGCATTGACGACCTCGCGCACCTTTGGGTTCTTGTGTACGGGGAAGACGATTTCCACATCGTCGAATTCTTCCGTCAGAGCTTTCAGTGCCTTATAGACGTGGCGCATCGGCTCGCCGAGATTCTCACGGCGGTGCGTCGTCACAAGGATCACGCGCTTATGAGCGAAATCCACGTGCTGCAGCAGCTCATCGTCAAAGGAAAAATCATCACGTACCGTGTGATGCAGAGCATCGATGACCGTATTGCCCGTCACGAAGATGGATTCCGGCGCTGCATTCTCTGCCAAGAGGTTCTGCTCCGACGTCTCCGTCGGGGCGAAATTGAGATCGGCAATGCAGCCCGTGAGACGGCGGTTCATCTCCTCCGGGAACGGCGAATACTTGTTGTGCGTGCGCAGACCGGCCTCCACATGGCCGACCGTCGTCTGATGATAGTAGGCGGCCAGAGCACCGGCAAAGGTCGTCGTCGTATCACCGTGCACGAGGACGATATCCGGATTCTCTTCCGTCAGGACCTTATCGAGGCCGCACATGGCCTTCGTCGTGATGTCAAACAAGGTCTGGCCTGCCGCCATGATGTTGAGATCGTGATCCGGCTTGATATGAAAGAGATTCAGCACTTGGTCAAGCATCTCGCGGTGCTGTGCCGTAACGGCCACCACCGGCTCAATCGTATCCGGATGCTTCTGGAGTTCCAGCACGATGGGCGCCATCTTGATGGCTTCCGGCCGCGTGCCGAACACAGTCATGACCTTGATTTTCTTCTTTTCCACTACAAGCCCCTCCTCTTCAATGCTGATGCGCGGAATCATTCATATGGAATATGCCGAGTTTCTTGGCGCCGAACAGGACGACGACAACGACGACACAAACGATGGCTATAGCAATCTGGCTGCTGACCTCCGTCAGGGCCACGGCGCTGAGACCGAGCATCGCGCTGATGACGTACATCAGCAGGACAGCCTGGCGCTGCGAGAAGCCCAGATCGAGCAGGCGATGGTGCAGATGACCCTTATCCGGCTTGAAAATCGGCACGCCACCGCGGTAGCGGCGCACGATGGCAAAGGTCGTATCGAGGATGGGCAGGCCAAGGGCAAGGATCGGGACGATGAGCGCAATCGTCGCTGCACTCTTGACCGCACCGATGACCGAAATGCCCGCGAGCATGAAACCCAGGAACTGACTGCCGGAATCCCCCATGAAAATCTTGGCCGGATTGAAATTGTAATAAAGGAACCCGAAGGCAGCGCCCGCAAGCGCAGCCGTCAGCACGGCCACGAGCATGATGCCCTGCTGCAGGGCCACGAGGAAAATCGTGATGGATGCGATGGTCGATACGCCTGCTGCCAGGCCGTCAAGACCATCAATGAGGTTTACGGTGTTCGTCAGCCCGACCAGCCAGAAGACCGTCGCCGGAATGGCAAGCCACTCGAGATAGAAATAATCGCCGAACGGGTCCGTGATGAAGTCGATGCGAACGTCGAAGGCAATGACAAGCACACAGGCCGCAATGATCTGGCCCAGCAGCTTGACCTTGGCCGGCAGATTCTTGTAATCGTCGATGACACCGACAATCACGATCAGAGTGCCGCTGACCATGAGCCCGATAAGCTCCGTCATCACCTCATGCGTCACTTCCGTGAAGGACAGGACGCTGAGGACAGCGACCATGAACGCAAAATAAATGCCAATGCCGCCTATGCGCGGAATCGGCTTCTTGTGAACCTTTCTCGGATCCGGAGCATCCATGGCTCCCGTTTTCGCTGCAAAACAAATGACCCCTGGCGTCACCAACAGTGCCACACCGGCAGCGATGACAAACGCCAACATATAGTCTGGCATACAAGCGCACTCCTTTTCAAAATCCATAACTGCCCCATTCATGGGACACCATACAGCATATCTATTTTAACGCACCGCCAGAGTAGTGTCAATCACTTCCAGCCCCTGATGATGGTTCTCGAAAATGCCGTCAGGCCTTGTGAAATCAGCACATCGGTCAGTCATGGATCTCATCCGGGCGGCAGGAAACGACGCTGCCGTCTGTCTCGTAATAAACGACCTTCGCGAGCTTGGCATTGCGCAGCATGCGGCGACAGAGCAGGCACGGCTTGCCTGAAGCCAGGCTGCCATCGGCATTGATGCCGACGATGTAGATGGTCGCGCCCTCCATCGCGGCGGAGTCCGCATTGATGATGGCATTCTGTTCCGCATGCACGGCCACACAGAGCTCATAATTCTGTCCCTTCGGCACGTGGAGGCGTTCGCGCTCGCAGATGCCCGTGTCGATGCAGTTGGCCTCACCGCGCGGTGCGCCGTTGTATCCCGTGCTGATGATAATCTTGTCCTTGACGATGATGGCGCCGTAGCGGCGGCGCAGGCAAGTGGCGCGGCGGCCTACGGCTCTGGCAATGTCCAGGAAGTATTCCGTCCAGTCAGGACGATGCTGTTTCTCATTCATGATGGTGTTCCTCCAAATAACGGTGGCCAAGGATGACGGCCACGAAATCATCGACAGGCACTGGCGGCACCTGCATCGTGACGGGCAGCAGGCGTCGCCAGCCATGCGGCGGATTGGCCTGCCAGTAGGCTTTCTTCGCCATGTCCGTCGTGCGGTATTCATCGACGACCTCGATGCGAAGATCCGGCAGGACCTCGCGGATCCTGCTACGTGCGGCTTTGCTCGTCGTGCCGTTCCCTTCCACCAGCACCTCAAAGGAAAAATCGGCCTGTGCCTGCTGCACCTCCGCTTCCAAGCGCTGCGTCTCGATGACGCGCTGCATGAGCACGCGGCCATCCTGCCGCAACACGGCAAAGCCGCATTTGTCGCGGCCGGGGTCGAGCGCCGCAATCGTTCGTTGCTTTACATCCATGCATCCTGCCTCACTTTCCCATAGAAAACGGGCCCGCGCAGAACTGCCTGCTGCGGGCCCGGAACTTTTCTTCATCTGCATGTGCTCCCGCACCCGGCTCAGCGCCTTCAGGGCTGGTCGGGCAGCTGCTCGGCCTTGATATTGAGGCGCAACGGTCCAAGTGCATCCGTATTGCCGCGGGCGTAGGCGGAGAGCACCACCGTGCCGCGGCGGCCGGCCAGATCATTGACGATGTCGTAGAACTGAGCACCATCCATGACACCCACGGATCCGCGGATTGGATCCTGCAGGATTCCCTTGCCGGAAGCCGCGATATTGACCTCCTTGAGGAAGCTCATGACCGTCTGCTCGGCCTCACCGCTGGATCCCTTGAGCTGATAAGCGCGAGCGATGATGAATTCCTTGTCCTGGTAAATGACACTGTTCTTGTAAAGCTGCAGCGAAGCGCGAACCTCTTCACCGCGCACCAGGTTGCCGGCAGCCACCACGCGCACGACCATATCCTGCGGGCTCTTGGCGATGGTCTGGACGGCCGATTCGAATTCCGGCTTGTAGATCCAGACATCCTTGTCCGAGACATCCTGTCCGAGACGCGCCGATACATTGCGGCTTGCGAGCTGTGCGAGCGCCTGCATGTCCGCCTCGACTTCCGCGACCGGACGGTTGCCACGGATGACACCACTGGCGATGACCTCGCCGGCCCGGAAGATGATATCGCCCTCGCGAATCGTTATGAGGCCATTGCGCAGCGCTTCGGTACGCTGCTCAAGCGTCTTGTTGTCCGCCGTCAGTGTCTCATTGCGGCCGGAAAGCTCAGCGTTGCGGCTCGTCAGTGAGTCATTGGCGGAGAGCAGCATATCGTTCTGCTGCCCCAGCTTATCGTTGTCGGCAGCCAGCACATCGTTGCGCTGCATGAGTTCCTGCTTGGCAAGCTCCAGGAGGCGGTTGCCCTCCTGCAGCTGACGCGATTCTTCCTCCAGCGACTTCTGCTGCTCCTGAAGATCCGCAATCTCCTTATGCGACTGCTCCAGCGCTGCATTGGCCGCTTCCTGCTCCTGCTGAGCAGCGGCGAGATCCGCCGACACCTGGTTGAGATTGTTCTGGGTTGTCTGCATGCGCTGATTGAGCTTTTCCATGCCGAACAGAGCCGTGCGCACGTTCTTCGACGTCGCTGCCATGACACCGAACGTCAGCGTCGTAATGCACACGCCGGTAAAAATCGTGACAATGATTGATGTATGACGCGGACGCAGGCCGAAGATGGAAAGTTTTTTCTTGCCTACCTTCGTGCCGAGCCGGTCACCGATAAAAGCGATGGCTCCGCCAGTGATGATCAAGACTACAATGAGAAGGACACCATACATCCTGTTTCTGCCACCTTTCCTGAATGTTTTTCTGCTCCCGCAGCGACAGGCCCCGGATCAGCGGGATGCCCTGCGTATGAGGATAACGCCTGCTATCAGTCCGACAATATTCGGAATCCAGACGGCGATAAGCGGCGCCAGCATGCCGCTGCGCGCCAGGGCATTGCCCATCGTCATCAGCGCGTAATAGAAGAAAATGATGATGACGCTCATCGCAAAGCCGGCCGATGAACTGTTGCGCGTCGGCTGCAGCCCCAGCGGCACGCCGATGAGCGCGAAGATCAGGCTCGCCATCGGCACCGTGATGCGCTGATAGAGCTCTGCCTCAAGCTTGTTCGTATCGACATACTGCGTCTTCATGATGTTGATCTGAGCACGCAGTTCTTTCATCGTGAGTTCTTCCGGATCCTTCTGTTCCCGCACGATCTGCTTCGGATTGGCCTTGATCGGCAGCACCTGCGTATCAAAGCGCATGCTGTGCTCGCTCTGGCCCTCCGAGATGTCATAGAGCATGCCGTTGTGCATGACCCATTTGTCCATGCTGTACTCGGCGTACTCGGCATTCTCCACGTGACGGACCTTGCCCTCTTCGTTGAAATCCTGCATCGTCACGCCCTGCAGCGTCTGTGTATCGCCATCGTAACGGCGCGCGTAGACGAGGCGCTGGATCTTCCCGTTCTCGATATCCTTGAGGATGATGTGTTCCTGGGACTTCATGCCGTTGTTGCCCTGGATCTCATAGTAGAGCACGTTGCGGTAAGCCGTATTGGCCCACGGCACCACGTACTCGTTGAACGCGATGGCGCCGATGCTGACGATGAGGCCCATGAGCACGGCAGGTGCCGCGATGCGGTAAAAACCGATACCACAGGATTTCATGGCCGTGATCTCACTGGAACTCGACAAACGGCCGAACGTCAGCAGCGTGGCGAGCAGCATGGACATCGGGAAAGTCCACATGATAACGGACGGCAGCCCGAAAATGAAGATCTTGACGACGGCCGGCAGCGAAGCGCCGTAGTCGGTGATGTACTTGGCAATCTTGAAGAGCGTACCGGAGCCGATGAATACGGCCGAGAACGCGCAGATGCCGAAGAGGAAAGCCTTGAACACTTCCCTGAATATATACTTGTCTAGGATTCTGATGTGCATGGCTTGTCTCTCCGTTACAACGTGAAATTATCGCCGAGGTAGAATTTCTTTGCTACCGGGCTGTTGGCAATCGTCTGGCTGTCGCCCTCCAGCAGGATCTTGCCGCTGTTGAGGATGTAAGCGCGGTCGACGATCTGCAGCGTCTCGCGGACGTTGTGGTCCGTGATGAGGATGCCCATGCCACGTTCCCGGAGATACTGGATGATTTCCTGAATGTCGGCCACGGCCAGCGGATCGACGCCGGCAAACGGCTCATCGAGCAGGATGAACTGCGGTTCGAGAGCCAGGCAGCGCGCAATCTCCACACGTCGGCGCTCGCCGCCGGAGAGTTCCGTGCCCTTGCGTTCCCGCACATGCGTGATATGAAATTCCTCGAGGAGTTCCTCGAGCTTGTCTTTCTGTTCAGCCCGCGAGAGCTTTGTCGTCTCCAGGATGGCCTTGATATTCTCGTCGACGGTCAGTTTGCGGAAAATCGAGGCTTCCTGCGTCAGATAACTGATGCCCAGAGCTGCACGGTGATACATCGGCTCGTCCGTGATATTGACATCCGACAGGAATACCTCGCCGGACGTCGGACGTTCCAGGCCGACAATCATGTAAAATGTCGTGGTCTTGCCCGCGCCATTCGGCCCCAAAAGGCCGACAATCGCCCCTTTTTCCACGCGCAGAGACACGCGGTCAACCACCGTGCGCTTCTTGAATGTCTTTACCAGGTTTCTTGC
The DNA here is from genome assembly GCF_003458855.1 of Mitsuokella sp. AF21-1AC. NCBI lineage: Bacteria > Bacillati > Bacillota > Negativicutes > Selenomonadales > Selenomonadaceae > Mitsuokella > Mitsuokella sp. AF21-1AC. Next base: position 68,831 of record NZ_QRVW01000006.1, on the reverse strand, counting down.
CTCGATATGCAAAATCGTGTCCTCCAACATACGCCTTACGCTATTTCCATCACTTTATTGTACCTTAGCTGACCCGTCATCGGCAAGATAAATCGTCATGCGGTTGCTGCGCATTGTGTTATTTTCCTGTACAGCCCAGGCATTGCCCGTGATGACCGCCTTTTTATCTTCCTTGCCGTAGTAATCCATCTGGTCACCGCCGGCTTCCATGCCGCGGGACGGGCTTACCACGTGGGCATTGCCCTGGCCGATGTAATGCTCATCCTTGAGCCAGCCGTAGATGCGGTTTGCCGTGAAGGTATCGTCGCCCTGCGTCATCGTGCCGCCGCGATCGATGACCACGTAGTCATTCTGCTGCGGGAAATAGTCCACCTGCTCACCGGAGAAGCTCTTGTCGCCCTGCGTCGCATGAACATTGCCCGTCGCCATCATGTGCTCCTGGCCATCGGACATCAGGTGATCGCAGGTCATGCGCAGATCATCGCGCACGGCGATGACGTTACCGTCAACCGTGGCGGCCTGCGTCTTGGAATTATACGTGGCATGCGCACCGGCCACCTTCGACGTTCCACGCTTCAGGAGCACGTTGCCAACGGCCACGGCCTCACCGGTATTCATGTCGTATTCCAGCGTATCGGCATCGAGGGATGCCGGGACATCCCCGCTCTCGGCCGCATAGATTGTCCCCATCTGCAGGGAAGTCAAAGCGGCCAGGGCAATGAGCAGCCCTTTCAGTTTACCATTCTTCATTGTTGCGTCTTCTCCCCTTCCAACAGTTTCTCAATATGGGCCTTGCCAGAAATCTTGATTTTCTTGAATCCGTCCGTACTGTCGATGCGATCGCCCCAGGCCCGGATTGTATCATTCGAAACCTTGGCCTGACCGACAGCCGAGAGCATCTGCTGCTCAGCAGTCCACAGGAGCTGGTCGCTCGTCAGCTCAGCACCGTCACTCGTCGTGATGATGACATTGCCGTCGATTTCGATATCCTTGCTCGTATTGTCGTACGAAGCATGGTCTGCCTTGACCTCGGCCGAACGGCCGTCCTGCTGGTAAAAATGCCCGGTGATCCCGGTCATCTCCGCGTTGCGCGTATCGATATCGACATCGATGTGGTCAGCCGTCAGATCCCAGATCTTCACGCCATCCTTCTCTTCGCTGATGGTGTTGTTATCGTACGACATGACCTTCGGGCCGTCATTCTGGTCCTTGTTGACCTGCGGCGTCTCCGGGACTGTCCGCACGGCCCAGACCACGAGGCAGACAAAGAGAAGCAGACCAAGTGCCACAAGGGCTTTTTGTTTCCCATTCATTTCTTGCTTTCCTGCCCCCTTACCGTATGGTGCTTGCCGGTTTTCTGCTGCTCCGGCTTCGTGTTCCAGCGTTTCTGGAACCAGAGCCACTGCGTCGGATTCTCGCGGATGATGTTCTCCACGACTTTCGTCATGCGCGCCGTGAGTTCCAGGAGATCCTTGTCAGTATCCCCTGTATCATGATACCGCATGACCTCGCCGACGACAACCTTGTGCTTGCCATTCGGCTGTCGCAGGATGAAAGCCGGCAGCACCGGCGAGTTGAACTTGCGGGCAAAGACAGCAGGCCCCATCGGCGTCGCGGCAATGCGGCCGAGGAACGGCAGAAACGCACCGCCGGGGCCCGCATCCTGATCGACGAGGAAGCCCAGGATCTTGCCGCTCTTGAGCGCCCGGGCCGCTGCGATAAGCTCGCTCGTGCCGCGCGAGAAAATCTCGACGTGGATCGTCTTGCGCAAATCGTTGAGCGCATACGTGTACTGCATGTTCGGCTGCGGCTTGGCGATGGCCGTGACCGGCAGGCCATTGAGCGTGAAGGCAGCCGAAAGCCATTCCCACGTGCCGATGTGACCCGTTACGATGGCCACGCCATGCCCTTCGGCCAGCGCCGCCTTGAGCCGCTCCAGATGATCGATCTCGATGTACTGCTCAAAGTTCTTTTCATTGAGATGCGGCATATAGAGGATTTCCAGCACGTTGCGCGCGAGATTCACAAAGGATGCGCGCACCAGGAGGCGCGCTTCCTGCTCCGGAATGCCGAGAGCCGGCATCATCTGCGCCACTGCGCGCTCCCGCTCCTTCTTGACGAGGAGATAGTAGAGATTGCCGAGCACATAGCCGATTGCCATCAGCAGCCGGTAAGGCGTATGGCAGGCTACCTTGCTCAAGAACATCACAAGTTTATACTGCATGGATGAAATGCCTCCAATGTCGTTCGCAAATAATATCCCGTATCATCACGGGGCGTTCACTGTGCGAGGCCGTCCGCCTCGTCGAGTGCCTTGAAATCATCGAGGAGCGCCTGCCACTTGCCCTGTGCCTTGAGGATGAACTCGATGAGCTCGCGCACGGCGCCATGCCCGCCCGGGAACCCCGAGACGGCCACGGCAGCCTCCCGCACCTCCGGCACAGCATCGCCCACGGCTGCCGGGAACCCGACCTGGCGCATGATGGCCAGGTCTACGAGGTCATCGCCAAAGTAAGCGATTTCCTCATCGGCAAGGCCCAGCTTTGCCTTCAATTCCCGATAAGCCGCACGCTTGTCGAGATTGCCCTGGAAGACCTCCGTGATGTGGAGTTCCTGTGCGCGGTACAGGAGATGACGCGACTGGCGGCCCGTGATGATTGCCGTCTTGAGGCCCGAACGGTGTGCCATGGTCACGCCGAGGCCGTCGCGGCAGAAAAACGGCTTGAAGAGTTCGCCCTCCGCACCGATATAGATGCCGCCGTCCGTCAGGACGCCATCGACATCAAAGATGATAAGCCGTACCTTTTCGGCGCGGCGAATCGCTTCTGCTGTAAATTCCATATCAGACCACTCCCTGACGCAGGAGGTCGGTCAGATGCACGATACCGACCGGCACGCCCTTCTCATCGATGACTGGCAGGACCGTAACGGGACGAGGCTTGTGCTTCTCCATGACGGAGAGCGCCGCCGCCGCCATCTGCTGCGGTGCAATGGTCAGCGGTTCCTTGAACATGATGTTCTCGACGGCTTCATCTAGGAACTTGTAATCCTTGGCCAGCGCACGGCGAATGATGCCATCGGTGATGAGTCCGACGAACTTGCCGTCGTCATCAATGACGGAAACGGCGCCGAGGCCCTTGTCCGTCATGACGAAAAGCGCATCCTTGGCCGTCTTGCCGCAGTGGATGAGCGGATTCTCTTCACCCGTATGCATGACATTCTCCACCTTGAGCAGCAATCTGCGGCCCAGGGCTCCGCCCGGATGATAGAGTGCAAAATCCTGCTTCGTGAAATTGCGTTCCGACATGAGTGCCATCGCGATGGCATCACCCATGGCGAGCGTTGCCGTCGTGCTGGCCGTCGGCGCGAGGCCGAGCGGGCAGGCTTCGCGCTCGACACTGATGTCGATGAAGTAATCGCAGAACTTGCCGAGCTGGGAGTCGCGGCGGCCGCTCATCGCGATGATCGTCGCACCGATGCGGCGGATGATGGGCAGGATGTTGACGACTTCCGTCGATTCCCCGCTGTTGGAAATCGCGATGACGATATCCTTCTCCGTGACCATGCCGAGGTCGCCGTGGAACGCCTCGGCCGGATGCATGAAGAACGATGGCGTGCCCGTGCTGGCGAGCGTGGCCGCAATCTTGCGGCCCACATGGCCCGATTTGCCCATGCCCGTCACGACGACGCGTGCCGGACAATCCAGGATGCAGCGCACGGCCGCAACGAATTCATCGCCGATGCGGTCCTTGAGTGCCAGCACCGCCTTGCCTTCGATATCGAGAGTCTCAATTGCCTTTTCCTTGATCACGTTTCCCGCTCCTCTCACGCCTGATGATGTACGTATTTGTGAATAGCCAGGGCATCCTTCAGGAGGCCTTCCAGCTTGTCAAGATAAACCATGTTGGCACCATCGGAAAGTGCCTCCTCCGGATTGTCGTGGACCTCGAGGAACAGGGCGTCGACGCCGACACCGACGGCCGCGCGCACGAGGTATTCCACATATTCGCGGTTGCCCGCCGACGTCGTGCCGTTGCCGCCCGGCAGCTGAACACTGTGCGTGCCGTCGAAGACGACCGGATAACCGAAGCTGCGCATGATGGGCAGGCTGCGCATATCGACGACGAGGTTGTGGTAGCCGAAGGACGCGCCGCGCTCCGTGAGCATCATCTGATCGCAGCCGCTCTCATGGAGCTTGTCGACGACATTGCGCATGTCTTCCGGCGCCAGGAACTGGCCTTTCTTGACATTGACGACGCGGCCCGTCTGGGCAGCTGCGTGCAGGAGATCCGTCTGACGGCACAGGAAGGCCGGGATCTGCAGGATGTCGGCGACCTCCGCCGCCGGAGCGGCCTGATACGTCTCATGAATATCCGTCACGACCGGCACGCCGAGCTCATTCTTGATGCCCTGCAGCATCTCCAGGCCCTTCTCGAGGCCCGGACCGCGGAAGCTGTGGAAGGACGAGCGGTTTGCCTTATCAAACGATGCCTTGAAAACGTAATTGATGCCGAGACGCTCGCAGATTTCCTTGATGGTGCGGCCGATCAGCAGGCAGCGGTCCATGCCCTCAAGAACGCAGGGGCCAGCCAAAAGAGCCAGCGGCTCGCCTTCGCCAATCATGAAATTCCCAACTTTGACCTTATTCATATCATTCACCTTCCACTTTCTTTCGCAAGGAACAGCCGGCACCTGAACGGCCGGCCCATCTGTCGTGTTACGCGTTGGCCATCTGACGGAAAATCTCGTTTACCTTCGCGAGATCCTCCTCCGTATCGACGCCGACAAAACGGTAGGGCGTCTTGATGACCTTGATGCGGTAGCCGTTTTCAAGGGCCCGCAGCTGCTCGAGGCTTTCTGCATGCTCAAGCGGTGTTTCCTCCATTTTCGCATAGCGGAGCAGGAAGTCGCGCTTGTAGGCATAGATGCCGATGTGCTTGTACACGGGCGTGCCCGCGTGGCGCGGATACGGCATCAGGGAACGCGAGAAATAAAGGGCATAGCCATTTTTGTCCATGACGACCTTCACGTTATTCGGGTTCTCCTGTTCTTCCTTATCCTGGATTTCCGTGCAGACGGTTGCCATCTGCAGCGCCGCATCCTCCTCAAAGGCTGCGGCCAGCTCATCGATGAGCGACGGCTCAATGAGCGGTTCATCGCCCTGGACGTTGATGATGAGATCGACATCCGGATACTTCTCCGCCACTTCGGCCAGGCGGTCCGTCCCCGTCGGATGGTCCTTACGCGTCATGACAGCCTTCCCGCCATGCTGGCGTACGGCCTCATAAATGCGTTCGTCATCCGTGGCTACGATGGCGGCCGCGATTTTCTCCGCTTCAGACGCGCGGTCATAGACACGGCAGATCATCGGTTTGCCGGCAATATCCTTGAGCGGCTTGCCGGGCAGGCGCGTCGATGCATAACGCGCCGGAATCACACAGAGAACCTTCATGACTCAATCGATCCTTTCTCTTCTTTCTCTCGGCTACCCAATCGTTCAGCCAGCCGCTTGCGCAGCATATCCTTGAACTTCTCCGCCTCCTGCTGGAAGGTAACCTCCACGCAGATGACGTAGACCGGGATGGACCATTTCTCCCGCGCGACATCCGCGGGAATCTTGACGGCATCCTTCTCGGTGATTACGATGGCCTCGACGCCGACATTTTCAGCCTGCTGGAACACATCGGCCATCTCGGACATCGTGTAATCGTGATGATCCGGATAGCGAAGGCTCTCGACAATCACGGCACCGATATCCGAGAGCGTCTGTTCAAACGAAGCAGGGTTGCCGATGGCCGAGACGGCCATGATGCGCTTGCCCTTCATGAGGCTGACGTCAATGCCCTCACCGGCGATATTCACATACCAGTCCGACAGGGGAATGAAGCAGCGCGGCTGATGGATGCTCTCAAAGATCTGCGCCTTCGGATTGTAATGATGGACGGTCTTGCGGATGTAATCGCAGGAACCCTCCGCCGCCTGATCGATCTTCGTCATGAGGCAGACATCGGCGCGGCTGATATGGGAAACCGGCTCGCGCAGCGTGCCGCGCGGCAGGATGTAGCCGTTGCCAAAGACATTGACCGCATCGACGAGCAGGATATCGAGGTCGCGCTCCAGCTGCCAGTGCTGGTAACCGTCGTCGAGGATTGCGACTTCAGCGCCGAAATGCTCCATCGCGTAGCGTCCCGTCTTGGCGCGTTCTGCGCCGATGAGCACGGGGACCTGCGGCAGGTGCTTCGCGAGCATGTACGCTTCATCGCCGGCTTCCGCCGCATCCATGTGCAGGCGGCGGCCATCGGAGACAATGCCGACATCGCCGTGCCACTTGGCGCGGTAGCCGCGGTTGAGGATGACGACGCGGTAGCCCATATCGCGGATATCCCGTGCGAGACGCTGCGCCGTCGGCGTCTTGCCCGTACCGCCGACCGTCACATTGCCCAGGCTGATGACGAAACAGTCGAGATGGTCACGCTTGAACACCCCGTATTTGTATCCGGCCAGCTTGATATTGACGAGCAGCCCGTAAATCAGCGAGAAGATGTAGAGAATCCCCATGATGACATTGGGAAAGAAGCCCTCTACCTTCTTACTATGGACAAGGTCGATGAAATAGGTCTGGAAGTTCGTGATCTTCTGCGTCGATCGGACCCGGTGGAAATTCTCCGCACAGCTCTCGTATGCATCGAGCATCTGATGGAGGAGGATGGCGGATTTGCGCGAGGCGCCCTTGTTCTCGGAGACGATGGCGCGCGTCTCCTCCTCCATGCGATGACGGTGCTCCGGTTCGTCGAAGAGGCGCGTGACCTCCCGGGCCAGTTCGACGCCGTTGTGGACCGTGATGCAGGCATCGCGGTTCTTGAAGAGCGCATACGTATCCTTGAAGTTGAACATGTGGGAACCGACGATGATGGCCTTGCCATGAGCGGCCGGCTCGAGAATGTTGTGGCCGCCATGCGGCACGAGGCTGCCGCCGACATAGACCACATCGCCGATGCTGTAGACGCGTCCAAGCTCGCCGATGGTATCGAGGATCACGATGTCCTCATCATGCGGCTCCTCATGCTGCAGGCGCGTGCGCGTCGTGACCGTGAAGCCGGCCTTGCGGCAGAGATGAACGACTTCCGTCGTGCGCAGGAGTTCACGCGGCGCAATGACGAGGCGCGCATGCGGGTGCGTCTTGCGCACGGCGCAAAATGCCTGCAGCACGGGTTCTTCTTCCCCGCGATGCGTCGATCCGGCCAGGAAGATGCCATCGTTCTGCTCCAGCCCCATGCTGCGGATGATGGCCTGCTTCTCCTCAGGGCTGACATCCGTATACGTCTGATCAAATTTCGTGTTGCCCGTAATCGTCACGAGCTCCGGCGGAGCCCCGAGGCGCTTGATGTATTCCGCATCGATGGGCGACTGCATCGCAAAGAGCTTGACTGTGCCGATCATATCGCGCAGCAGGCTGTGCAGGTGCTTGTACTGCTTGACGCTCTTGTCGCTGATGCGGCCGTTGACCATCATGACCGGCACGTGAATCTTGCGCGCCGTCTTGAGGAAGTTCGGCCAGAGCTCCGTTTCGACCGGCAGGAAGACGCGCGGACGGATGCGCCGCAGCACGTGCCCAGCCAGCCATGGCAGATCGAGCGGGAAATAGATGATGGCGTCGGCATCCTTGATGATGCGGTTGGCCATCTCATAGCCGCTCGTCGTGACCACGGAGACAAGGATCGGGCTCTTCGGGAACTCCTTGTGGAATTCCTTGATGAGCGGGCTGGTCGCAACGATCTCGCCGACAGAAGCGGCATGCACCCAGATGCAGTCCTTCTTCTCAACCTTGTCGAGTGCATGCTCGGGGAAGAAGCCCAGGCTCTGCCGGATGCGTTCGACAAAGCCTTTCTCACGCACCGAGCGGACCATGAACATCGGGATGACGAGCACCACGATGATGACAGCCGCTATATTATAGAGTAGTTGCATATCCTCTTCCCTTTCTACATGGTTTTCTTGCTGAACTGGATATTGTAGAGATAACTGTAAAGGCCGCCGAGCTTCAGGAGCTCTTCATGCGTGCCGTGTTCCTTGATATGGCCGCCGTCGATGACATAGATCTGGTCTGCATTGAAGATGGTCGACAGGCGGTGCGCAATGACGAACGAGGTGCGGCCAACCATGAGCTTGTCGAGCGCAGCCTGAACGATTTTCTCACTTTCCGTATCGAGAGCCGAAGTCGCCTCATCGAGGATCAGAATCTGCGGATTCTTGAGGATGGCGCGGGCAATGGCCATGCGCTGGCGCTGGCCGCCCGAGAGGTTGAGACCGCGTTCGCCGATCTGCGTATCGTAGCCCTGCGGCAGTTCGCGAATGAATACATCGGCATTGGCCGCCCTGGCAGCTGCCTCCACTTCTTCATCCGTGGCATCAAGACGGCCGTAGCGGATATTCTCACGAATCGTCGTGGAGAAGAGCATCGTCTCCTGCGGCACGATGCCGATCTGCTCGCGCAGGGACGATACGGTCACATCGCGGATGTCGTAACCGTCTATGGAAATGGAGCCTGACGTGACCTCATAGAAGCGCGGAATCAGATTGGCAATCGTCGACTTGCCGGCACCGCTGGGGCCGACAAACGCAATCATCTGGCCGGGCTTCACTTCGAGGCTGACATCCGAGAGAGCCGGCACGCCCTTCTTGTACTCGAACGAGACGTGATCAAAGACAACATGTCCCTTGACCTTCGGCAGCGTCTTGGCATCCGGCTTGTCCGTGATCGTCTCCTCGAGATCGATGACGGCAAAGACGCGGTCGACAGCAGCCATGGCGCGCTGCAGGTTGCCGTAGACACGCGAAAGGCGCTTCACCGGATTCGCGAGGTTGACGGCATACGTGAGGAAGGCGACGAGAGAGCCGGCGGTGAGCACGCCGTTGACGACCTCATAACCGCCGAACCAAATGATGACCGTGACCGAGATGGCCGCGAGGAATTCAACGGACGGCGTCAGGAGACTCGTGAGCTGCACGTTCTTCATGGCCGCCTGGAAATTGAGGTCATTCTGGCGGCAGAACCGCTTGATCTCATAGTTCTCGCGCACGAAGGACTTCACGACGCGAATGGAGGAAATGCTTTCCTGCAGCAGGGACGTGATGTCGGCCATGCGTTCCTGGATGACCGTGCCGTTGCGCTTGATCTTGCGCCCGAAGATCTTCATAGCCTGCCCGACCAGCGGGATGACCACCAGCGTCAGGATGGAGAGCTTCCAGTCCAGGATGACCATGAAGACCAGGGAGCCGATGAGGATCGAACCTTCCGTGACCATCTCAATGAGCTGATCGACGAGTGCCGACTGGATGGCCGCGACATCGTTCGTGATGTAGCTCATGACCTCGCCCGTCTGATGACGGTCAAAATACGACATCGGCATGCGCTGGAACTTGCGGAACATGACCTCGCGCACATCGATGATGACCTTCTGGCCGATGAACGACACGAGATACGACTGTCCGTAGAAGAAGATACCGCGCAGCAGGAAGACCACGACGATACCCACGCAGATGATGTTGAGCATCACCATATCCTTGTCCGCCAGCACCTTATCGATCATGTCCTTGATGATCCACGGCAGGTAGAGGTTGGCTGCAGCAGCCATGATGATGCAGATGATGGCCAGGACCAGCTGCCTGACATAGGGCCGCATGTATTGGAGCAGCCTTTTGTAATTCTTCATGTTATTCTCCTGAATTCCTTGTTCTTCGTGCAGCAGCCAGAATCTTTGCCGCTACCCGGCCGGCCGCTCCCGGCGGGCCGAGGCGCTCACAGGCCTTCCTGAGCTCTTCTGCCGTTTGCTCCCGCCTGGCTGTGCCGCGGTAAAGCTGCGCGAGCTCTGCGGCAATGCGCTGCGGCGTGACCTCATCCTGCAGGAGTTCCGGCTGGATGGTCTTGTCGAGCAGGATGTTCGGCAGCGTGAAGTGCTTCACGTGCACGAGTGCCCTGCCAATGAGGTAGTTGAGCGGTGCCAGCCGGTAAAGCGAAACGCAGGGCAGTCCCATCAGCGCCGCTTCCATGACCACCGTGCCGGAAGCCGCGGCCGCCACATCGCCAAGGCCCATCAGGGCGTAGCGGTTCTCATGGGTCAGCACGACTGACACGCCGCTCTGCTTGACCTGAGTGCGGATCAGGCCTTCATACTCCGCGGCCGCCACGGGCAGGAAGAAGCGTGTCTGCGGCTTTTCCCGCTTCAGGATGGCCGCTGCCTGCAGCATGGGAGGCAGCAGCATCTCGATCTCCTGGCGGCGGCTGCCGGGCATCAGGAGCACGACATGGTCCTCGGGGTGAATCCCGAAAAACGCCCGCGCTTCTTCCTCGGGAAGCTCCGGTTTGACCGTATCGACGAGCGGATTGCCCACGAAGGATATCCTGGCGCCGGCTGCCTCATAAACGGGCAGCTCATGCGGGAAAATGGCCACGAATTCATCGGCGAGAGCCGCGCAAGTCCTGGCGCGTCCCTTGCGCCACGCCCAGGCGGATGGCGGGATGTAGGAAAACACGGGGATGCCGAGCTTCTTGGCCCGCTTGGCGAGGCGCCAGTTGAAATCCGGATAATCGATGAGGACCAAGAGATCCGGCCGCTCCTGCTCCATATAAGCCGTCAGGTCGTCGAGCAGCTTCAGGATACGGCGCAGATTCTTGATGACTTCCCACACGCCCATGACATTGTAATCGGCAAAATTGCAGAACAGATGGACGCCGGCCTCTGCCATGCGGCTGCCGCCAAGCCCCATGAGCACCGCTTCCGGTTCCTGTTCATGGATGGCGCGCGCCAGGCGTGCACCGTGCAGATCGCCGGATACTTCTCCGGCTGACATCATGATTTTCATAGGCTCCTCGTTCACTTCCCCATCCTGGTCTGGCATCCCGCAAATCAAATGACGCGAAAACGCCGAAAGAGACGCGTGGATACCATGGCCTGGTTCCGCCGCGCCTCAAAAAATCCCGCCTCAGAGGGCTGCAATCGTTATGTTGTTTGCCTCAGCCAATGCGACCATCTCTTCGCGCTCGACGAGCAGCGTCTTATCGGCTTCGATTGCCAGGGCCGCAGCTCCGACCTCGGCCATGGCCTTGATGGTCGCAAGGCCCACCGTCGGCACATCGAAGCGGTCATCCTGCTGCGGCTTCGCAACCTTGGCCACGACAGCGCCGCCGCGTGCCAGCTGACCGCCGCGGCGGATGCAGGCGTCCGTTCCCTCGATGGCCTCAAGCGCCATGACAGCCATGTTCTTGACGACTGCCGTCTGGCCGACATCCAGGCGGCCAATCTCCTTGGCCATGCGGAAACCGAACTCCATGTCCTTGCGTTCCTCCGGCGTTGGCTCACGCTTGGTGATGACGCCGCGATGCGGCATGAGCCGGCGAATCAGGGCCGTCTGGTCGAAGGCTTCCATGCCCGCCTTGGCAAGCTCCCGCACGAACATCATCATGATGGTATCGTCCTTGCGGTCCGGCAGCTCCATGATGAGCTTCAGCATGCGGGCATCCGGCTGGACCTTGCCCGAGAACAGCAGCTCCTTCGTGACCTTGCCGATCATCGTGACCTTGCGGACCTGTTTTTCCTTGAGGTAGTTCAGCACGGCATCGAGATGTGCAATGCTGATTTCCTGGCAGTCCGCCGTGCAGGTCTTGAGTTCTGCATCCGTTTCCGGCAGCAGTGCTACCGCGTAGACTTCATAGCCCAGGAGCTTCGCCGCCTTGGCACATTCAACCGGCAATCTGCCGGCTCCGGCCAGCAGTCCAATCTTTTCCATAATGATCCCCCGAATCCCTGTGATTCACGGCCTTGCGGCCCTTTTATTCTGCTTCGCGGCGCTCGCGGCAAATGCCGCGCTCGGCATTGCGCAGGAAACGCAGGAAATGCTCGACCTCCTCGCAGGAATCCACTTCCTGCTCGATGACGGCAATTGCCTGCTGCAGGCTGAGCCCCGACCGGTAAAGCAGCTTATATGCCTTCTTGATGTTGCGACGCGACTCGAGCGGGATGCCCGCACGCGAGATTCCCACCGCATTGAGACCCACGACCTTGGCCGGGCGTCCATCGACAATCGTGTACGGCACGACATCCTGGGTGAGCTTCGACATGCCGCCGACCATGGCATTGCGGCCGATCTTGACGAACTGATGCACGCCGGCCATGCCGCCGATGACCGCACGGTCCTCGACAATGGCGTGGCCTGCAAGGCTGGCCAGATTCGACATGATGACATGGTTGCCGACCACGCAGTTGTGCGCGACATGCGTGAGTGCCATCAGCAGGCAGTCACTGCCGACACGCGTCTCCTCGCCCTCGCCCGTGGCGCGGTGAATCGTTGCCCCCTCACGGATGGTCGTGCGGTCGCCGATGAACGTATAGCTCTTCTCCCCTTTGAACTTGAGGTCCTGCGGCTCCTCGCCGATGGAAGCCCCCTGGAAGATACGGCAGTCCCTGCCGATCTGCGTCCAGCCTTGGATGACGACATGAGGGCCAATCTTCGTACCCTCGCCGATCTCAACATTTTCGCCGATGACCGAGTAGGGCCCGATCTCGACATTCTTCGCAATGCGCGCACCCGGCGCGATTACAGCAGTTTCATGTATATATGCGATGACCTTATTGTCCGTATTCATCTGCTCCAACTCCTTAACCTTCCTCTTATGCCGGCAAAGAGCCGGCCAGCTTTGCTCTGTCCTTTTCTATATACTCCTGAATACACTTCAGATTTTTGTATCTCATATGACAGCAAATCCGGGCGTTTTACGAGTTGAACAAAGACTGTCTGCGTTTATGCGAGTAACACAGGCGAAAATCAAAGCTTTTCTGGTTTTTTCAAGGCGAACTTAAAATCTGCCGAAGCAGCGAGTTCACCGTCCACATAACCGTCGCAGTGAAGCAGACCGAAATCACCGCGCACGCGAACGAGCTTCGCCTTCGTGACCAGCTGGTCGCCGGGAACGACCTGGCGCTTGAATTTCACATGCTCCATACCGCCGAACAGGGCAATCTTGCCGCGATGCTCCTCAGGGTAAAGCATGGCAACGCCGCCGACCTGTGCCATGGCCTCGAGAATCAGCACGCCCGGCATGATCGGATGATCCGGGAAATGGCCGAGGAACTGCGGCTCATTCATCGTGATGTTCTTGATGCCCGTAGCAGACTGGAACGGCTCAATTTCCGTGATGCGGTCGACCAGCAGCATGGGTGGACGATGGGGCAGGATCTTCTTGATTTCGTTAATGTCTAATACCATGACGTTATCCCTCTTCCTCAAATCTATACTGTAGTTGGATTTCTTTATTTTGCCAGATGAGCAGCGGCGATTTTCTTGGCCAGCTGCGTATTCAGAGCATGGCCTGATGCAGCGGCGATGACATGTCCGCGGATGATGCCCGCCAGTCTCAAATCACCGATGACATCCAGGATCTTGTGACGCACGAGCTCATCCTCAAAGTGGAGCGGATTGAGCCAGCCGTCATCATTGTAGACGATGACGCTCTCCAACGTGCCGCCGAGCCCGAGGCCCATTTCGCGCAGCTGCGCGATTTCCTTTTCATACGCAATGGTGCGTGCCGGAGCGATTTCCTTATGATACGTCTCCTCATCGATGTGGAAATCCTCGTACTGGACACCGATTAGCTTGTGCGGATTGAGTGACGTGAAGCTCACGCGGAAACCATCGTATGGGACGACCATGACAAAACGGCCCGTTGCCTCATCATCGATGCGGTATACCTTGTCGATGATGACCTCGCGGCGCTCTGCCTCCAGCTCCCGGACGCCGGCTTTCGCCATGAGTTCAAAGAAGACGAGCGAGGCGCCATCTGCGACCGGAGGTTCCTCAGAATCCAGCTCAACAAAAGCGTTATCGATACGATGCGCATGAAAGGCACTCATCAGATGCTCGATGGTGAACACGCGCAAGCCATTCTCTTCCACCGTCGTAGCCCGCAGCGTCGAGGTGACATTTTCCGCCTTGGCGTGAATCATCGGCTGCCCCGGAAGATCCGTGCGCACAAAGACGATGCCGGTATCGGCCGGCGCAGGCTTAAGAACTGCATGGACCTCACGGCCGGAATGCAGCCCGATGCCCGTATAGGAAACCGCTGTCTCCAATGTTGTCTGCTTCTGCAAAATCATACCCCCTGCCGTAATATGCCTCCCTATATTGTACAAAACAATTGCCCGCGATGCAAGCTGCGATTAATCATCCCGCATGGACTTCCAGCGGTCATGGAGCCAGAACCATTCCTCCGGGTACTTGCGGACGTGTTCCTCGATGTCCTTCGTGAGAATCTGCGTCGTCCGGCGGATGTCTTCGCGCTTATCCTTCGTCTTCTCCACGAAGACAGGGTCGCCAACGATGAGCGTGTGGAATCCGTGCTCGTCGCGATGCATGAAGGCGGGGAAGATTGGCACGCCCTGGAAGCGGGCCATCGAGGCTGCACCCGGCACGCAGTTGGTCGGTCGGCCGAAGAAATCGAGGATGATGCCGTTGTGGCGGCTCGTGTCCTGATCCATGATGAGGCCGATGGCCCAGCCCTTGCGCAGCATGTCGAACATCTCGCGCACGCCGGATTTATACGTGATATGCATGCCGATGAGCGTGCGATACTCATTGATGAAGCGGTCCGCTGCCCCCGACCGCTGCTTCATCGCAACGCCCACGAGCGGGATGCCCGCCTGCGCAAAGGCGCCGCCCATGAGCTCCCAGTTGCCGCTGTGCGCCGCAGCGATGATGCAGCCTTTGCCGAGGGCCAGGCCCTTCTGCAGCTTGTCGAGTCCTTCGATGCGTACATAGTCGTCAATATGGCGGCGAATGACGGGGAAGCGCAGGACCTCCATGAGCATGGGACCGAAGCGCACGGCGCTGGCCTTTGCGAGGCGCGCGGCCTCCTCGTCACTGACTCCGAGACACATCTTGATCTGACTGCGCGCGAGCTCCTTGCGGCGTTTCGGCACGAAGATCCAGGCAAAATTCCCGAGCCCGCGTCCAATCACCTCGCAGACGCCACGCGGCAGGATGCAGCAGATCTTGCTGATCGCTTTCAACAAATAATAAGAAAACATCGTCTACGCCCTCCTGGAGTTTCTCGATAAAAGAAAGCCTTCCCGAAAAGGAAGGCCTGCTTTGCTTCGTTTTTATTTCGTCTCGTATTTTGCCAGCTTCTTCTCGAGCTGCTTGACCTTCTTGTAAATCTCCGGCAGATGCTTCATGGAAGCCTGCATGCGCAGCCACTCCGTATGGCTCTGGACGGGGAAGCCTGCACAGAAAACGCCTTCCGGCATGTCGCCGATAATGCCCGAACGCGCAGCATAGACGGAATTGGCCCCGATCTTGATGTGGCCGACCGTGCCGACCTGCCCGCCAAACGTGACGTTGTGGCCGACTGTTGTCGAACCCGAGATGCCCGTCTGCGCGACGATCAGGCAGTTCGGGCCAATCTTGCAGTTGTGGCCGATGTGAACGAGATTGTCGATTTTCGTGCCGTGGCCGATGACCGTAGAACCCATCGCCGCGCGGTCGATGCCATCGTGTGCGCCGATTTCGACATCATCCTCGAGGACGACATTGCCCACCTGCGGCACCTTCGTGTGAATGCCGTCCTTCGTCGTAAAGCCGAAGCCGTCCGAACCGATGACAGCCGAAGGATGGATGACGCAGCGCTTGCCGACGTGGCAGTGCTCGCGCACCGTGGCGCTGGGGTAAATGACCGTGTCTTCCCCAATCTCAGTATACTGGCCAATGTACGTATGCGGATAGAGTGTCACGCGGTCGCCGATGACGGCATGGTCATCCACGACGGCAAACGGCATGATGACGACATCCTTTCCGATCTTGACGTCTTTGCCGATGTGTGCCTGCTCGCTGACTCCCTGCGGGAACTTCAGCTTCGGCGTGAAGAGCTCAAGGAGCTTCGCAAAGGCAGCCCTGGGTTCCTCCACGTAAAGTGCCGTCTTCGGGAAATTCTCGATGCCTTCCGGCAGCATAACAGCCGCTGCACCGCACTCCTTCGCCGCTTCGATATGCGGCTCGACCGCAAACGTCAGATCATGGGCACCAGCGCCCTCGATATTATCGAGCCCGCTGATGACAATGCTGGCATCTCCGACAATATGGCCGCCGACATACTCCGCGATTTCCTGCAATGTCTTTTTCATATCCGATCCCCATCCTTACTGCAGCTTGGCAATGACATCATCCGTCACGTCCGTGCAGCCATAGATGGCTGTCGGCTGCGACTTCTCACTGTCGATGACGGCATCGAGTTTCTTCTGCTTGGCAATATCCTGCAGAGCTCCGTTGATCTTCTGCTGGAGCTGCATCTGGTACGACTGATTCAGGCTCATCATCTTGCGCTGAGCTTCCTGCTGGGCCTTCTGTGCGTCTTCCTGACTCATGTCCGGATTATCCTGCAGGGACTTCTCCGCTTCCTCACGGGCTTCATTAATCTTCTGATTGCCCTCATCCACCAGGGATTTGACCTGCGGTGCTTCCTGCATGACACGCGAACCGTCGATATAACCGATCTTAGCCTGTCCGCAGCCGCTCATGAGGAGCGTGGCAGCAAATGCTGCCGCCAGCAGTCCCAGGGATTTCTTTCGTAATTTCATTTTATGACTCGCTTCTTTCTCTATATAATGTCAATATCTGATACAAAGGATCGTCATGATTCCTCAGAAGAAATGGTGCCTATCTCTGTGACGAGCTCGTCTGTCACATCCTCGGTATCCGTACCGATGACGGGATAGAACCGCTGCATATCGGGATCTGGCGTGCCGCCCAGGGGCAGCGCATACTCAAGATTCTCCGCCGGCGTTGCCAGGATCAGCGTGAAATGATGCAGGATGGCGATCTTGGCTGCCTTGCCGGCAATATCGTTGCGGATATGCGTGTCGAGCGCCTCGATCTGCTGCTGGAGCTCCGAAAGCTGCTGCTTGATGGCCTCGCGCTGCTGAAGATTCAGCGACACGTCCATCTGCTGCTGCATGGCCTCCGTATTGCGCGCCTGCACTTCAGACTGCTTGGCCATGGCGCCGGACTGCCGCTCAGCCATGGAGTCCTTCGCCTTCTGTTTCCATTCGGCAAGCTTCGGCCCCATCACCGACTGCACATACGCGGCGACCTGCTTGTTCCACTGGCGCTCAAGCTCCGCCTGACGCATGCCGCGCTCCTGCTGCAGGTTCGCGCGTTCCTGTTCCCATTCCGCCTTTTCCTGGTCAAGCGCCTCCTGCTTCGTCCAGGGATGATGCATGGCCTTCTGGTTGTCGATCTTCAGATTGAGGTTGAAGATGGCAAGGCGGTAATCCTCATCAATGGCCTTCCGGCGGCTTTCGTATTCCTCCTGATGTGCTTCCCGATACGCCTTCTCGACGGCTTTTGCCTCGCGCTCCAGCTCCGTCCTGCCGCCGATGACCGCCTGTGCATTCTTCTGCCAGACAGAATCATCAAACGGCTTGGAGTCGGTCTGCGGCGGCTGCACCGTCACCGGCGGCAAAGCAGCCGTATCCTTGAGGGAAAGGGACAGGCGCTGGTACTGAGCGCGCAAATCCTTGAGCTTCTCATAATCCGGATGCGCTTCCATGGCCTTCTGCATGTCGACAAGGCCGACGGTCGCGGCAGCCGTCTGTGTGGCAGCCGGTTTGCCCGGCATCAGGGCCCGCAGGCCCCAGGCGCCGAGGAACACGAGAGCAAGGGCGACTGCCACTCCCAGGATGATTTCCCTGCGCTTTTTCTGCCAAAGGCCAGGCTGTTTTCCCCCGGCGTTCTCCGGCTTGTCCTGCTCTTCCACGGGCCGTGTCCTCCTTCACTGTGATACCGGTGACAACTCGTCCTTACAAGTAGTACCGAGCGCAATAAATGGCTCGGTACTCAACGACTGATATGACCCGCAGGGATTATTTGCTGAGCTTATTGATGACATCCTGAGTGATATCCTGGCCGCCATATACGACCGTGCTCTTCTCCAGGACAACCGAGAGGCCCTTTGCTTCGGCTACGCTCTTGACAGAATCCTCAATGCTCTTCTGGATCGGCTCCATGAGCTCCTGGTTCTTCTGCTGGAGGCGCTGCTGCGTCTGCTGATAGTAGTCGTTCTTTTCCTGATCGCTCATGTTTGCGGATTTCTCCTCAAACTCCTTCTGAGCATCCTGAACGGCTTTCTGCATCTCTGCATTGGCGCTCTGGAGCTGCGGATGCTGCTGGGCAATCTGACGGTAATCCACGACACCGACGTTGGAGCTTGCCGCGCTGGCGATGCCAGAGCCGGACTGCGTCAGGGCCAGGGCCACGACCGAACCGATAAAGACGAGTGCAATGAGTACACTGATGATCTTGACCTGTTTCTTCTGTAACTTAACCATTTTCTCTTCTCCTTTTTGTGATTCCACAGAAACACGTTTATTATAACAAACTTCGCATAGGTCTACAAGCATGCGGTTTGACCCGTCAGAAATTTCCTATGAGACGGAACCAGCCCTGATCGGCATCGCGCACATACTCGAGATTGAGGAAATCATGTACCTTGAATGAGAGGCCGGCCTCACCGAGCTTATCGGCAAACCGGTATTCATAGCGCAGACCCCAGCGCGGCGCGAGCTGCTGGAAGGCACCAAGCACGGGGCGCTTGCGGCGCATATCGTAGCGCAGCTGCGCTTCCGTTCCCACGCCGATGCGATAGCCGTAGCCGGCTTCCCAGCCCCAGTTGACATTCTGCGGCATGAAATCAAACTGCAGAAATACTTCGTCGCGCGGACCGATCACGCGCCCCGCATGCAGGCGGAAGCGCAGATTGTCCTGCTGATCGTGATGATCGTCATCCTTGCGGTCGATATCCAGCCAGCCCGTCAGCCGCAGGCGGTAACGGTCCGTATCGGAACGGCTCATCACCTGCATGCGCTCCGCCGGCTCAATGCTCACGCGGCTCTTCATGTGCAGGGCCTTGAAATCCGGCTGGCTGTCAAGTCCTTTGGCCAGGGAATCCGAGAAAGCCTCCCGATGGCGCGCCACAAAGGCAACAGGCACGCCGACCAGCTGGTCGACATGCTCCTGCATGAGCTGGCGGTGATTGAGCAGCGTGAGGTTCGGGATGGTATCCGAACGCATCGACAGGTCTATCGTTCGCACGACGGGCAACCGCGGATAAACGGTCAGATGCACATGCGCCGTATCCCCCGTGGTATCAACCTCGAAGTCACCGCGGAATTCCGGCAGATGCTCGGCCAGGAAATCATTGAGATGATGCTTGAGCACACCGTTTGTCCAGTCCGTCGCCGCCACGGGCAGCCCGTAAAGCGCATCGGAAAACACGCCATCCACATCGGCAAGATCCTGCCGCACGAGCTCTTCTACGGCTGGCGGCATGCCTTCGACTGCCGTATCCACCTCGATGGTGCGGATGACATCCGACCAGGGCAAAAGATGCGCCGTCACCCGCACGTTCTCGCCGGGCTCGATGTCGACGCCCCGCACGGTGTAGCCGACGAGGACCTTGTCGAACACCTGGCGGATCACTTCCGCCTGGGTCCCGCTGTCTGCCGCCACGTCTGCCACGGGACGTCCCAGGAGCAGCTGCTCCGCGATGACGCGGACGCTTGTCTCCATGCGCTGCTGCACGAGCGGCGGCACGCCGGAATCGGCCTCAACGACCGTCGTCACCGCATCGACGCGTGCAGAAGCCTGCGCCCGGACCGGCAGGAAGCACAGGCATGCCAGCAGCAAGCAAAGCCAACGCACCGGCATGGTTGATCCCCTCTTTCCTTCAAGCCCTGGCGCAGGCAGATGGTACCCGGCAGTCAGCATCAGAACGAGCTGCCAACCGTGAAGTGCACGCGGCCGCCATCCTCGCCCCAGCCGTAATCAAAGCGCAGCGGTCCAATCGGTGTCGTCAGCGAGAGGCCCACGCCGATGCTGCCGTGCAGATCATCCGGCGTCAGGCCGCTGTCCCAGGCATTGCCCCAATCCGTAAACAGTGCGCCCTGTACTTTCTTCATGAGTGGGAAGCGGTATTCCACCGTTCCGAGGAACATGTGGTCACCGCGGAACTGATCTTCGCGGTAACCGCGCAGCGAGCTCTGGCCACCGACGCGGTACTGGTTGAACTCGGAAATCTCGCCGTTGCCGTAGCCGTAGCTGGCGCGCAGGGCGAATACCTGCGCATGACCGGCGCGGATGTAATGCTGTCCTTCAACCGTATACTTCTGGAACGTGAAGTCGCCGCCCAGGCCGGCAAACTCGCCGGAAAGGCTCATGCGGCTGCCGCTCATCGGATTGTAAACGTTGTCGCGCGTATCCGTGACATTCTGGAACGTGACGCTGCGCGTCAGGCCGAAGTTATTGGCACGCCAGTCTGCATATTCCGGCCTGCTGCGGTCAATACCGTCGTCAGAATGACGCTTGTAGGAATCCGTGCGGTTGCGCAGCGTCAGGTAATTCGTCGAATACTCGCTGATTGGGCGGCCGAACGTCAGCTCACCGCCGGAATACTTGCGCATGTACGACTCGGTGAGATCGCCGTCCGTGTTGTAATCATCATATTCATACGTGCGGTTGTAGAGACGCAGCGTGCCGACCGTCTCTTTTTTGTCGAGCCACGGGCGGCGGTAGGAGAACGTGTAGCCCTGGGCATCCGTGTCATCGCCGCTCTTCTCATACGTCAGGCTGACAGCGTCGCCCGTGCCGCGGAAGTTCGTATCACCAATGGAGACCATGCCGAGCACGCCATCCTCACTGGAATAGCCGGCGCCGATACCGAAGGAGCCCGTGCGCTTCTCCGTGACATCGAGCTCCATGACGACGGCATTGGGCTCGACACCCGGATTCATCTTGATGTTGACATCCTCGAAGAAACCGAGGTTGTAGACGCGCTGCATGCTGCGGCGGGCCAGCTTGGAGTTGAACGGTTCACCCGGCTTCTGACGCATCTCGCGCAGGATGACGCGCTCCTTCGTCTTCGTATTGCCCTTGACTTTATAACCCTCGAGGACACCTTCGTTGATCTTCAGTGTCAGGATGCCCTCCTTGTTGATGTTCATATCCGTGATTTTGGCGAGGATATAGCCGTCGCGGCGGTACTGCTCCTGCAGAGCCATGACATTCGCATTGAGCTCACGGCTGTTGAGGATGGCCCCCTGCTTCACCGTGATCAGCGGGTAGAGCGTCTCATTGCTCTCAACCGTATTGCCTTCAATCTTGATGCCCTTGAGCACCGGGTTCTCGAGTACATGGTAGGTGATGACCACGCCTTCCGGCACCTGCTCAAACGTCGGGTAAAGATCGTAGAAATATCCGGTATTGTAAATCTTCTCCCGGTCTGCATCGAGCCCCTTGCTCGTGAACATATCCCCGGCCTTCATGGAAATCGCGGCCTTGGCCGTGCCCTCCGTCAGAGACGACGTGCCGTCAAAGACCACATCGACAACGGTCTGACCTTCGTACTGCTTCATGAGCTTGCTGACGGCATCTTCCTGCGGACGGGATTTCCCCCAGTCCACGATGCGGTCGTCGACGCTGCCTGCATCATTCCCTGCCGCTTTCGCCGCTTCCGCCGATGCTGCCCCGTCAGATGCCGCAGCAGCCGTGGCGGCCGGCGCAGAGGAGCCGGCAGGCGCAGCCGCCGTCTCAGCAGCAGCCGGCTCCGCAGAAGAAGCTGCAGGCGCAGCAGCAGCCGCAGTGCTTTCTGCCGATGCAGCCTGCACAGCTGCGGCAGAACTATCCGCTCCGCTCTCTGCAGCCCACGAAGTACCGGGAACTGCGGAGAAACTCATGGCCAGAGCGACGGCATAGGCAAGAGATCTATAGTTCTGTTTCTTCAAAGGTCAAACCTCCTAAATCTTTCTTTCATCGGTGCAGGCTCATTGGCGCAGGGCCTTGCCTGCTGTCTGCATCAACTTCTGCATATTATCATTGGGAACGGCTGGGGCCTTGCTTGGGGCCTTGCCCGGAGCCTGCTGCTCCTGCGCGGCAGGCAGTGCCGCAGGGCCTGGCACAGGCGCAGCCGGCTGATGCGCAGCTGCCTCAGAAGACGCATAAACGGGGGGCTGTGACACAGGTTCCGAAGAAACCGCATCATCCGCAGCCGCCATTGGCGAATCTTCCGCTGCTTGCGGCAAGGCTGCCGCAGGCGTCTCAGGAGTACTGGGCGCATTCTCCACAGCCAGTGCAGGCGGCCTGCCTGGCTGAACAAGCTGAAGTCCCAGCCAGCCGCCGCCAGCGATCAGGAACGCCGCTGCGGCCGGCAGAAGACGCCGCCCCCATCGTCGCAGGGGACCGGCTCCAGCTCCCTGCCGGGCCTGCGCGAGCTCCGCCTTGGCCAGCATGACTTTCAGCTCGCCCCGGACCTCGTTATCCTCTGCCAGCGAATGCTCCGCCTTGCCCAGCCAGTCCCTGGCAGCACGGATATGATGCCGCTGCCTTTGGTTCTGGTCTTTCATGGCACACCCTCCTGTCCTTTCATCATATCTGCGATAGATATAATATCTGCCGGACGTTCAAAATCCTGACAGCCCGAATCCGGCAATGACAGGGAATACAGCGCTATTACGCATGTTTTTCTTGCAGAATCAATGCTTTCTTACTATTTTGCTTTAATTTACCAGTATTGCATGAAACGCGACAGCATGCCGCGCACGCGGCGAATGCCGCTTTTCTGCAGCCGGTAGATATGAGAAGAGCTGACCTGCAGGCTGTCCGCCATCTGTGCCGCGTCTTCGCTGCGCAGATACATTCCCTCCAAAACGGCCCGTTCCTTGGCCGGCAGGCGTTCCATGGCCTGATGCAGGCGGCCGGAAAGCTCGTGGCTTTCCGCCTGCTCCGAAACGGACGCCGCCGTATCGACGAGATTCTCCTTGAGATTGCCGCTGGCATCCTCCAGGGTCTCCTCCATGCAGGCGATGTCCACGCGACCTTCCCGCCGCAGGAAATCCAGCATCCGCCCGCGTATCCGGTGTACGGCGAACAGGCTGAACGCCACACCGCGCGTATGGTCATAGCGCTCCACAGCTTCGATGAGCCCCACCGTCCCCTCCTGGATGACATCCATGATGCAGGTGAGGTGCGAGAATGGCATGGCCTGCTTGAAGACCAGCGGCTGATAAGATTCAATGAGACGCTGCCTTGCCGCTGTATCGTTTTCTTCCTTGAAGGCCTGCCAAAGCGCCCGTTCTTCTTCCGGTTCCAGCAGCTGAACCCGGTTCAACTCTTTCATGTACTGATCCAGACGCATCGTCTCACCTCCTCTGCCATTATCATTTCATCATCAGAAACGGATGCGTGCCTCCACGCCCACGATGTAATCATCGGACTCCCGGTCGAGCGTGAGCCCGAGTCGGTCGTTCATATCGTATTGGACACCAAAGCGGTGCATGTCGTTGCCGCCAATCTGCTGGACGTATTTGAGCATCACCTTATCGGAAATGTACTTGCCCATCTCGACATGGTAGACATCGAGATCCTTGTTCGATTCCTCATCGTGATGATCAAAATCCGAGCCACTGCCGCGCGCAATCGTGAAGCGGTCAAGCCAAAGCATGTTGCGCATGGCATCCTCAACCTCGGACAAGAAGCTCATCTGCAGGCCCACAATCAGGAGATCGCCGGCATCGAGATTGGCATCACCGTTCTTGTATGCGTCGCGCAGCGTGAGCATGCGGATGATTTCCGTCTGGCTCATCTCCGGCGACGACGTGAGCTTCAGCGTCATATTGTCGAGCGGACCGCTGAGTGCCAAATATACCTTGGCCTGCGTCAGGCGAGTATCGGCCAGGAAAACAATACTCGGCAGGAACGAATCCACCTGATTGAAGTAGGCCGCGCCCTCTCTTACATTGAAAGCCGTCTTGAGATAGCTGACGGTACCGCCGCGCTTGACGGAAATCGTGCCCGACGATTTCGGGTGAGCGGTCGAGCCGCCGAAATGAACTTTGCCCGTCAGATACATATCGTAAAGATACGAGCTGTAGGCATGTACCTTATCCCCGACATTGATGTCAAGGTCCAGCATCACTTCCGGCAGAGAGCTGTCTCCTTCCGGCAGTGACGGCACGGAAATCGTGCAGTTGCCGAGATTGACGGCGCCGGCGATTTTCGGCATCTCCCTGCCAAAGAACTTGTCATTGCTCACCGTCAGCGAAGCGTTGAGCGGTCCGCGGAAGAATTCACATTCGATGTCCAGGTCCTTGGCATCCAGCGTGAAATTGTACTTGGAGGGTTTGAGCCCTGCCATTTCCAGCGTACCCTGGACATCATAGGTACCTTCGCCCATTTTACCAGAAAAGTTTCGCACTGTCATGCTATTCCCGTTAAAATCAAGCTCCATCGCCATATCCGTTATGGGCTTTTCAAGCGGCTTAAGCTTCATGGCGCCGGACGGCACCGCCACGCTGCCGTTGATGAGCGGGTGTGCCACCGTGCCTGTGATCTCAAGGCCGCCCTTGGTGGCGCCGAGCGCCCAATCCACCTGATCTGAGACAAACGGCAGCAGCGAAAGGTCCGCCTGATCGAGCCGCACGTCGAGCTTGATCTGCTCGTAATCATCGCTCGGGTCATCGCCCGTCGACGTCAGAGCCCGCAGCGGCACGATGCCATGCGCACTGGCTTCGTAATCCTTTTGGTTGATGGTCTTCTTGACACTGGCATTCTCGACATTGACCAGGCCATTCTTCAGGTGGAACACGCCGGAGAGCGAATCGAAGACCGAGCCTTCAAAGCCGCCGTTGCGGCCGACAATCGTGACATCGGCCGACGGATTGCCCGTCGTGCCGCCAAAGGAGGCATCGATATCGGCTGTGCCGTGCACATCGCGCTGCAGCCCAGCCGACTTCGTGAACATGCCGAGCGCCAGATTGCGTGCCGTAAAGGTAGCCGCAATGGGCCCGCCGATCGTCACGGAGCCGTCGGCCGAGAAGCTTCCTTCCGTGCCCTGACTGCCCGAGAGCTCGTCGATGTAGATGACCGAGTCCAGCAGATGCAGGTTGAGCGCCACATCGTGGATATCGTAGCCGGCCACCTGTCCCTCCGGCATCGTGCCAACCACGGTAAGGCTGGGATTGTCATACGTGCCGCCAACATCAATATCGCTTGTCAAGCGCCCCGTCACGATATCATTCTTGAGATTCAGCACGGCCGAAATGGCGTTGATATCGCCATTTTCCACCTTGACATGGCCGCTGGCGTCATGCGAAGCCATATCAACGGACATGACCAGCGCATACTGGCCCTCGTTCTGCTGAAAGCCGAACTGATCGACGCTCAGGACGCTGTCGCGGTAACGCATCATGCCATGTACGCTCTTGAGCTCCTGCCCATTGAGCGTGATGGAAGGCGCATCGAGCATGCCGTAGAATTCCGGCGCGGAAAGATTGCCGCGAATCTTGCCCGAGAACGTCCCTTTGCCGCTGACCGGATACGGAAACTTGTGCGCAAAGCGTTCCATGTCGATTTCATGGACACTCGCATCGAGTTCGAGATTCATCTCGCGGTCAACGGTGCCGTTGAGGTCCATATCGACCATCGGGGAGAAAATATGGAAGTCCTGCAGCCGCGTATAGCCGTCCTTCATGAAGTAATCGCCGTCCATACCAGAGAGCAGGACGCCATTGTAGCTGCCGCGGTAAAAATGGATGTAACCGACGGCATTGGGATGATCGAGCGTTCCCGTGAAATGAATGGTGTTGTCGACATTACCCGTGATGGGCTGGTCCGGGAAGGCCAGCGCAGCAATGTCTTCCATGCGAGCGCCGACCGTATCGACGCGCAGATCAATGCGGCGTTCGCCCGCCAGGCCGACGGTACCGTCGACATACCAGGTCTGTTTGCCATCCTTGACCAGCGAGAAATCCTTGATGGCCACGCCATCCAGGCTGCCCGCCGCTTCAAAGCGCAGGTCATCGTAAGGCTGCTTGAAGAGCGTCCCGTGCGTCGCCGTGAACTTGAGATCCACCTGCGGGTCCGTCATGTTGCCATGAACGGTGCCTTCGAAATCGCCGAGACCGGACAAATCAAGCTGTGGTTCCAGTTTGCTCGCGAGCGAGAGATCGACATGCCCGCCGTAGAAGGCCAGATCCAGGCGCTCGCCGCCCATGACCGTGCCCTCGATGCCAAGCGTTGTACGGTTTGGCAGGTTCAGGCTGGCATAATCAATCGTCACATCCTGCCCCTGCACATAGAACGACGCGTTGAGATTTTCAATTGGCAGGGCCTTGTACGCCCCCGCCTGCAGCGAAGCACTGCCATAGACCTGGAGAGACGAGCCATCCGTCCCCACACCGGCCGCGCCGATATCGAAAGAAACGCGCCCCTGCAGGTCTGACAGCTGCGGCACATAAGCGGCGGCCTGCTGCACATCGGCATTGCTGGCCTGCAGATGCGCCGTATACGAAAGATCATCCGCGGACAATTCCATTTCACCCTGGATTGTACCGCCAAACGCGGCGGCAAAGAGATTCCGCACATAGATCCGGCTATCCTCGTAACGGATATGCGCCGCAGCATTCTGGAACGGGATATCCTGAACTTTGCCCTGTGCGACCTTGAAATCGCCGTCGACGACAGGATTCTTGGCCGTACCTGTCACATGTGCCGTAAAAGCAGCCGCGCCCTCATACGGGATGTTGCGGAGCACCTGTGCAGGGTCAAAGCCATCCGAAGAAACCGTGAGGTCAAGATACGGGGAATCCGTATCGAGGCGCACGCTGCCGTGAACGCGCGCACTCTGCCCGTTCGCCCGGGCATCCGCCAGCACCAGCACCTCCGTATCGTTGAAGCTCGTAAAGCCGTGAATATCTTCAACCTCCGTATCCTTCACGCGCACGGCAACGTCCTTGTACTCGGCCTGACCCGTGAAGGAAAGCTGGCTGCCCATCTTCTGCCCCGAGATCTTCGCCTTGACGATGGTGCCTCCCTCGATGGAGAGTTCCGATGGCAGCAGGCCATCCGGCAGCAGCGGCAGGACCTGAGCGATATCCAAGCCTTCCGTCTCCGCCTGCAGAATCTGATTCTCCTTGCGGTATGACCCCGATGCCTTTACAGGCGCACCAAAACTTTCGCCATTCACCTGGAACTGCAGGACCGGATATGCCGAAAAATCCAGTGTACCGGAAAGTTGGCTGACCGTTGCCGTCTTCCCCTGCATCGAAGCCGTTACCTCACTGTCCTCAAGGCGTACCAGGCCATAGAACGAGCCGCTGGTCGAGGATTTCGTCTGGATGTCCTCGACATTCCACGTACCGTCCTCACGCTGCCGCAGATTGCCCTGAACACCGGAAAGCGTGACTTCTTTCACCGCATGTGAAGGGTCCTGAAACGCAGAAAACAGACGGAAGTCCACGCGGGCTTTATCCGCCCGCGCGATGCATTCCGCCTGTTTATCGTAAATAGCCAGGTCCTGTATTTCAATTTCATGGTTGGAGACAACGGTCACGGAACCGATTTCTACAGGGACGCCCAGGGAATCGCTGGCAGCAGACGAGGCCGTCTGCTCCACCTTCTGCATGAAGGCATCCGTCTGCACGTAATAATAAATCCCGCCCAGTACCAGCATCAGTACACCCAGGAGTGCACCGATACCTATCCCGATGGTTTTCCGTTTCATGATAGCTGCTCCTTAATATGGTCAATCGTTCCGCGATGAAACGAAGCGATCACTTGGCCATATCTGCAGCGACCGTTTCGCTGGAAACCGGCTCTGCCGAACTGCCGGCATTGTCAACAGCCTGCTGTACCGTCGTATCCGGTGCTGCTGCCTGTGCCTGTTCTGCCTGCTTCGCTTCTTCTGCTGCCTGTTTCGTCTGCTGCTCAAGCTGAGCCATCTCAAAGACGGCGTTCTCATTCAGCGCAGCATCCTTGCGTGCCTGCAGAGCCGCCTTGCCCGTCTCCTCGGCTGCCGTGTACTTCACGACATCGAGGTCAACCGGGATGCCCATGGCCTTGTCAAGGGATGCCTTGCTCGTGTTGTAGTTATAGAGGGCCGTGTAGTAATTCGTGCGGGCCGTCGTGAGTTTTTCCTCGGCATCCATGACGTCGAGGTTCGTGCCGACACCGGCGCTGTAGCGGACCTGCGCAATCTTGTAATCTTCCTCTGCCTGCGTGACAGCGACGGACGTCGTCTGAATGTTCTTCTCTGCAGCCTGCAGCCCCAGGTAAGCCGTGCGCACATCGAGGCGGATCTGGTCATCCGTCTGGGCCGAGGCCTCCTGTGCCTTCAGCAGGGCCATATTGGCCGAATTGACGCTGGCCTGAGTTATACCATTATCAAAGATATCCCACGAGGCATTGACTCCGGCCGACCAGCTGTCGCTGCTCGTGTGATCATTGTCAAATGGCTTCTCACCACCAATGGCTTTGCTGACAGCTGCGTTGACAGTTGGCTGGTATCCGGCCTTGGCCGTCTGCACAGCAGCCTCTGCCCTCTTTACCGCATAGCGCGCTGCCGCGCCGTCTGCGCGGTTCTGCAGGGCATAGGCCGTGCAGTCATCCTGGCTCAGATCGTACTTCGTGTACTTGAGCTGATCGCGGATATCGAGCACCGTATCCGTTGGCAGGCCGATGACGTTGTTGAGCGTCGAGACGGCAATGTCGTAATTGTTCTGCGCCGTCACGAGCGACTGCTGGGCATTGGCCAGCTGCACCTGCGAGGCCAGCACATCGGATTTCGCCACGGTGCCCACACGGTACTGCGCGTTGACATTGTCGAGGTGTTCCTGGAGCGTCATCACGGCATCCTGCTGGACATCGATGAGATTGCGGCACTGCAGGATCTGATAGTAATCTGACGTTGCCTGCAGGCGGATGGCCTGTTTCGTTTCCTCGAGCGTCAGGTCTGCCGCGTTGAGGCCGTAGCGGGCCTGATTGATCTGTCCTCTGACCGCTGCATTGTAAAGCGGCATTCCCACTTGTGCCGTGTTATTCCATGCATAATCATAGGCAGGGCCCAAGCCAGCTGCATGTGCAGTATGTGCACTATCCAGAGAATCACCACCGATGCGGTTTGCCGATGTCGTCCACGTCAGCGTCGGGCCCATCGTGCGGCGAGCCGACGAAAGGCTCCACTTTGCCGTATCGACATCCGTCAGCGCCTGGCGGATTGTGCGGTTGTTCTCCAGTGCCATCTGCACGCTGTCGTGCAGGTCGAGCTGCACCGTATCAGCGGCCATGACCGTACCCATGGCCATCATGGTCATGAGGCCGGTCGTGATGAGAGTCGTCAGTTTTTTATAGAAGCAGTTTTTTTTGTTCAAGGTCAATTCCTCCTCAAAGAAATGTAACATCTCTTTCTTAAAGCTTCATTTGAAGATGCAATCGAACAATCGTATCCATCAAAACGTCTGGCGAATCCCCAGATAAGCCGCCCGTTTGTCGCTGTCGTTGACATCATTCCACTGGCCCATGAGCCAGGTTCCTGCATCATTGAGCTCGTACTGAGCTCTGAGTCTCAGGGAAGGGTCGTTGAAATCATAGGTGTCCGCCGAGAATTGGAAGCGCTTGCCCATATAGGCGTCGACCCCCACCCCGGGATCACCGTTGATGACGCCGCCGCGCACGCCGAAATGCTCGCTCCTGCGGCCAACCTGCAGGTTCCCGTGATTGCCTTCCCCGATATCATCTACCCCGAGACTCAGGTAATTCCCTGTCTCCGGGCCAATTTCCACATTGAAGTTCGTCTGCCAGTCATCCTTTGCGCCGCTGTAAAGGACATCCGCAGCAGGCTTTACCTTGATGTTTTCGAGTTTGCCCATCATATCTCCTGCCTTATCGGACATCTTTCGCGCATTTTGGACCGTGGCCTTGAGATCCTCCGCCGTCTGCGGGTCACCAGCCACCGAATCGAGATTTTCCGCAATGTGCGCGATGCGGTCACTGGCGTCCTTGATGTTCGTGAGCGTCAGCCGCAGATTCTCAGCTGTCTGCGGATCTGCCCCGACAGAAGCCAGATTGGTCATCATGGCTTCGACCTGACGCATCGTGCGGTCCATGCTGGCCGTCGCCATATTGAGGTTCGTCAGCATCTGGCCGATATTGCCCTGATTATTCACCATGGTCTGCTCCATGGCGGCCACGAGGCCATCGAGATGCGCCGTCATCTCACGGATGTTCACGGCCATCTGCAGGAAATTCTGCTGGAAGTCCGGATTGCCCATGACCTGATTCATCGAATCGAGCAAAGCCTGCACCTGGTCAAGGACGCCGCCGGCCTTCTCCATCAGGGAATCCAGTCCCTCTTCCTCCTGGCCGATCAGGTAATCGCCGTCGCCGAGGTAGATTCCCTGGTCTTTGGCGGGCAGGATGTTGACGAATTTATCGCCCATGACGCCCGAGGAACCGACGGTTACCTGAGAGCCCTTCGGGATCTTGGCATTGCCCTGGATTTCCATCGTGACGGTAACGCCGCCGCCTTCATTGCGGATGCTCTTGACCTTGCCCACGGGCACGCCAGAGAGCCGTACAACGGACTGCGGCTCCACGCCGATGACCTGCTTGAAGCCGGCATAAAGCGTGTAGCCCTTCTCTCCCGAGAAGGAAACACCGCTCAAGAGCGCTGCCACCGCTGCAAAGAGCAGGATGCCAATCACCGTAAATGCACCGACCTTTGCCTCTGTCGTCATGAACTCTTATCCCCCTTTACTCACTTGACGGTGCGCAGCGTATGGAAGAACGCCTGCACCCGTGCATCCTGTATCTTCTTGAACCGCTCAACCGTGTCAACGGCGACCAGCTCTCCTTCATAAATCATGGCAATGCGGTCCGATATGCGGCAGGCACTGGCCATGTCGTGCGTGACCACGACACTCGTGACCGAGAGCGCCTGCTGCGTGTTCACGATAAGTTCATCGATCTTTTCGGTCATGAGCGGGTCAAGGCCGGAGCTCGGCTCATCGTAAAAGATGACGGATGGCTCAACCGCTATGGCGCGGGCCAGTCCCACGCGTTTCTTCATGCCGCCTGAAAGCTCATTCGGCATCATGTCCTCGACACCGTCCAGGCCGACGAGATGGAGCTTGTCCTTCACAATGGCCTGGATGTCCGCGTCGCTGAGCTTCGTGTGCTCGCGCAGGCCGAAGGCGACGTTTTCCCCGACGGTCATCGAATCGAACAGAGCCGAATACTGGAAGACCATGCCCATATGAAGGCGGACCTTGTTGAGTTCCTCCTCATCCATCGGCACGATATCCACGCCATTGACGAGGATCTTGCCGCTCGTCGGCTTGATGAGGCCGATGAGCAGCCGCAGCAGCGTGCTCTTGCCGGAGCCGGAGCCGCCGATGATGGCCAGCGTCTCCCCGTGCTCGATGGTCAGATTGATATGCTTCAGAGCGTCTTTGTCATCAAAACGCTTGCATACGTCAACGAGTTCAATCATAAGCTGCCCCCGATCAATACAGGAAGAATGTCAGCACGGCATTGAGGATGAAGATGACGATGATCGAGGAGACGACCGTCTTCGTCGTCGCCCGGCCCACACCTTCTGCCCCATCCGGGCAGTGCAGGCCATAGTAGCAGCCCAGCACGGCAATGACATTGCCGAAGAACACCGCTTTGATGACGCCGCCTGTCAGATCGAACAATTCCACGAAAACATGGATGGAATTCATGTAGGCATACGAGCTGATGCCCTCATAGTAGACGGCAATGAGCCAGCCGCCGAACACGCCGATGACATCGCCAAAGACGGTCAGGAGCGGCACGACAATCATGCAGGCCAGCATGCGCGGCACGAGCAGATAATCGATGGGGCTCACGGCCATGACACGCAGCGCATCAATCTGTTCCGTGACCTTCATCGTCGAGATTTCCGCCGTGATGGCGGCTCCCACACGGCCGGCGCAGACGACAGCCACGAGGACCGGGCCGAGCTCGCGGCCGATGGCGATGGATATGATGCCGCCCACCGTCCCCTGTGCGCCAAAGCGAATGAGGACATCGGCCGTCTGCAGCGTAAAGACGACACCCGTAAAGAGCAGCGTGAGGCTCACGATCAGCAGGGAATCCACGCCCAGATGCGACATCTGGTTCAGGATATGGCGCATGCGCGGCTTGTGGCGCAGCGCCCGCATCGTCTCGCCGTAAAGCATGACAATCGTGCCGATTTCCCCAAGCCTGCGAAGAACAAATGAGCCGATTGCCTCCAGTATCTTCAGCAGCATCTCCTGCCCCCTTTTCTCTTCTCTCCCATAATCATGATTTTAACAAGCAAAAAACAATTAGTAAAGATAAGTTTACTATTTTTAGACGGAAATTTCAACTTCTTTTCCATGCCGGAAAGCCTTATAATAGTAGAAAACACGGTAAAAGGAGAATCATATGACCAAAAAAGTATACGCCGTGCGCGTGGGCCGCACGACCGGTGTCTTCAACAGCTGGGCCGATTGCAAAAAGCAGGTGGACGGCTTCCCCGCCGCCCGCTACAAGAGCTTTACAGACCTCGCTGAAGCGCTGCGATGGCTGAACGGCAGCGATGCCCCGCGCCGCGCGCCGGCAGCCTCGGCAGGGACGGCCGCCAGAAAGAGGTGGAGCACGGATGTTCCGTCGTCAGCCAGCAAAGCAGGCGGGCGGCCGGACAGCGAGCAGGACTTCGTCATCTATACGGATGGCTCCTGCCTGCGCAACCCGGACGGTCCCGGCGGCTGGGCCGCTGTCATCCGCGACGTGCACACCGGGAAGATAACGGAACTCGCTGGCGGAGATCCACGCACGACCAACAACCGCATGGAACTTTCGGCAGCCATCGCCGCTCTCACCTTCCCTCAGAAGTCCGCAAAAATCGCCCTCTACACGGACAGCCAATACCTCAAGAACGGGTTTACGCGCCATTGGCTCACAGCCTGGAAAAAACGCGGCTGGAAGAAGGCCGATGGGCAGCCCGTCCTCAACCAGGATCTCTGGAAACAGCTCGACGCACTCTACGCCAGCCACGATGTGACCTTCCACTGGGTCAAGGGGCATGTCGGCGTCGAACTCAACGAGCGCTGCGACCAGCTTGCCAAGCGCGAAGCAATGCGCTTCGCGCGCTGAAATCTGCCGTCATCAGCCCTGCCAGCGCGCAAAGAGGTCTGTCTCTACCCCCAGCTGGTCGCATATCTTGCCGACGAGCATGTCGACGAGTTCCCCGATGCTCTGCGGGCGATGGTAGAAGCCCGGACAGGCTGGGATGATGCGCGCGCCGGCCTGCGCAAGCTTCAGGAGATTCTCGAGATGAATGGCATGCATCGGTGTTTCGCGCGGCACGAGCAGGAGCGGACGTCCTTCCTTGAGCGCGACGTCGGCCGCCCGGGTCAGCAGGTTGTCCGTAATGCCATGAGCCACACAGCCTGCCGTG
The DNA here is from genome assembly GCF_003458855.1 of Mitsuokella sp. AF21-1AC. Classification (NCBI taxonomy): domain Bacteria; kingdom Bacillati; phylum Bacillota; class Negativicutes; order Selenomonadales; family Selenomonadaceae; genus Mitsuokella; species Mitsuokella sp. AF21-1AC. The sequence goes on along the minus strand of NZ_QRVW01000006.1, from coordinate 35,512 downwards.
TGCATGGAGCAAGGCAGGACGACCATGGCCTGCATGCGGAACGAGCCGCTGGCAATCGCGGCACCGACATCGTGATTGTCGTAAAGCACGTCAACCCGCCTGCTGAACGCGTCACGGCTCACCTGGCATTCATAGTCCAGGACCTGCCAGCCGCTGTCCGTCACAACAGCATGGATCTCATGCCCCGCTTCCCGGAGCACGTCAATGAGGCGCAGCGCATAGATGCTGCCGCTTGCCCCGGTGATGCCAACTACAATCTTCATGGAAATCCCCCTTAAAAAAAGCCTCCCCGCAAACGCTGGGAGGCTTTTCTATACCATTATTCCGGCTTTCTGATGACTTCTACACCGCCCATGTACGGTACAAGGACCTTCGGTACAACGACGGAGCCGTCCTCCTGCTGATAATTCTCCAGGATGGCAGCCACCGTGCGGCCAACGGCCAGGCCCGAGCCATTGAGCGTATGGACGAATTCCGGCTTGCTCTTGGCATCGCGGCGGAACTTGATGTTGGCGCGGCGTGCCTGATAATCCGTGCAGTTCGAACACGAGGAAATTTCACGGTACTTGTTCTGCGCCGGGAACCAGACCTCAAGGTCATACGTCGTCGCCGACGTGAAGCTCATATCGCCCGTGCAGAGCTTGACCACGTGGTACGGCAGCTCCAGGAGGCGCAGGACATCTTCTGCCGCATCGACCATCGTATCGAGTTCATGCCAGCTCGTTTCCGGCTTGACGAATTTGATAAGCTCGACCTTGTTGAACTGATGCTGGCGTATAAGACCGCGCGTATCACGGCCGGCGCTGCCCGCCTCCGCGCGGAAGCAGGCCGTGTAGCAGCTGTAGTACTCCGGCAGCTTATTGCCGTCGAGGATCTCGTCGCGATGATAATTCGTCGTCGGTACCTCAGCCGTCGGCACGAGGTAATAGTCAAGGCCTTCGAGCTTGAACATGTCATCAGCAAACTTCGGCAGCTGGCCCGTGCCCGTCATGCTGTCCTTGTTGGCGATGTACGGTGCGAGCATCTCCGTATAGCCGTGCTTATTGGCATGGAGATCCATCATGAAGTTGATGCAGGCGCGCTCGAGGCGGGCGCCGAGGCCCTTGTAGAACGTGAAGCGCGCGCCCGTGACCTTGGCGGCGCGGTCAGCGTCGAGGATGTCGAGCTCCGTGCCGAGATCCCAATGTGCCTTCGGCTCGAAATCGAACTTCGTCGGCTCGCCCCATTTGCGCACTTCCGGATTTTCCGTATCATCCTTGCCGATCGGCACATCCTCGCGCGGCATGTTCGGGATGTGAAGCATGATGTCGCGCAGCTGCGCCTCCACGCTCTTGAGCTCCTTGTCGAGCGCCGAAATCTTCTCGCCGACGGCGCGCATTTCGCGGATCTTGTCCTCAGCATCTTCCTTATTCTTCTTCATGACGCTGATTTCTTTCGATACCGCATTGCGCTGCCCCTTCAGAGCTTCCGATTCCTGCAGGAGCTCCCGGCGCTTCTTGTCAAGGCCCTCAAAGTCATCAAGGTTCAGGGGATTGCAACGATTCTTGAGCATCTGGCGAACCTCATCGAGATGTTCGCGGACAAATTTGATATCTAACAATTCACTCACACTCCATATTCCAGCGCAACGCGCAGATCCCCGCAAGGATCTTTGGTTCACAATTCTTCTAAAATATCATTATATCAGCTTTGTCATACCGTGACAACCGAGCTGCACGCCCCAATGCAGCCTCCATGCATAAAAAGAGCAGGGATGCCGAAAGCACTCCTGCCAATATGCGTATGGTAACATATGACCTTAATTCGCTGCGGCCGTGCGGACCGGCAGATGTGAGAGGACCTTGGCGCCTGCAGCTGCGACGGCGCATTCCGCCAGGACCTCCGTGGCGTCGATGAAATTCCCTTCGAGATGATACATCGAGACGGCCACCGGCACCTCCGTGCAGCCGAGCACGAAAGCCTCGCAGCCAGCGGCTGCCATGTCTGACAGAGCCTTGCGTACATCCGTCGTGTCAAAATCCGGATTCCCGGCTTTGACGCCGTCGTAGATCATGCGGTGAACGGCCTCCTCCTGTGCACCGGCCGGCTGGACGACTTCCACGCCGGCGCGTTCAAGTGCGCGCTGATAGATGCCGGAATGACAGGTCCCAGCCGAAGCCAGCAGGCCGACTTTACGATAGCCCTGCTCCGCGCAGAATCTGGCCGTCTCTTCAATCATGTTGATGACCGGCACCTTGAGATACGGCATCATGAGCGGCAGGAAGTAATGCGCCGTGTTGCAACCCATGATCAGGAAGTCTGCCCCCTGCTCCGCCAGACGATTGGCCGATTTCATCAGTTCCGGGACCGGGCTCTCACCTTTGCCCATGATGGCAGCCGTGCGGTCGGGGATGTTCGTGTTGTTGTCGACGAGAATGGGAATATGATCCTGATCCTCGCGCGCATCCGTCGCCAGGATGACCTTCTTCATGAGGTCTACCGTTGCCATGGGGCCCATACCGCCAATAATGCCAATCGTCTTCATGATGAACACTCCTTTATGCCTTCAGCCGGCTCCTGCAGCCGGCATCCCTTGCTCTGTTCTTGTTATCATCTTATCATTCTGATATTATATAAACAAATACATATAATAATATAATATCTATCGATTTATTTTATGGTATAAAGAAAGGAATATTCATATGCAGGGAATGGATTACGTCTACGCCGTCTGGCAGGAAAAGAGTTTTTCAGGTGCCGCGCGCAAGCTCTTCGTGTCGCAGCCGGCACTCTCCGCCTCCGTGCGCAAGGTCGAGAAAGAACTCGGGCTGCCCATCTTTGACCGCAGCACGAGCCCTCTGCAGCTGACCGACGCCGGGCGGGCCTATATCGAAGCAGCGGAGAGCATCTTCCGCATCAAGAAAGATCTCAAAAGCTACTGTGACGACCTCGCAGGACTTGAGAGCGGCACCCTTTCGCTCGGCGGCACGAATTTTTTCGCCTCCTGCTTCCTGCCGCCCATGATTGAGGCCTTCAGCAGCCGCCATCCGCATATCGCACTTGCCGTCACGGAATCCGACTCAGCTGACCTCTTCAACAAGCTCGCCACAGAGGAACTCGACATCATCGTCGACAGCGGCGTTTACGATGAATCGCTCTACGAGACCATTCCCTTTTACCAGGATCACCTGCTGCTGTCCGTGCCGGCCTTCCTGCCCATCAATCGGGAATTTTCCCCGTATCTGCTGACGCAGCAGGACATCATGCTCGGCCGCCACCTTCGTTCCGATGTACCGGCCGTACCGCTCGCAGCTTTCCAGGATACAGACTTCCTGATTCTCGGAAAAGGCAATGACATGTTCCGCCGTTCGCGCAGGCTGTTCCAGAACAACGGCATGACGCCGCACATCCGCCTCTACCTCAACCAGCTCATGACGGCTTATCACATGGCCCGGCAGGGACTCGGCGCCACCTTCCTGACGGATACGCTCGTGCGGCTTTCCGCGCCCAACGAAGCACTCGTCTACTACAAGCTCGATGACCCGAATGCCCAGCGTCAGATCTTCCTCGCCCTGCAGCGCAAGGGCTACCGCACCAAGGCCATGCAGGGCTTCATCCAGAGCAGCCTGAACCTCTATCGAGATGCATCCGCCTGACGCACTGCCGCCCGCGCAGGCTATGCAAAAACGCTGCTGCACCAGACAAGCGTCTGGCACAGCAGCGTTTTTTACAGATGATATCGGAAATGGAATCAAAGCAGATGCGCGAGCAGCTCCTCCCCGCTCTGCTCGCAAAGATAAGCGGGCGCGATGTCAAGCACCGTGCGGCAGCCCGTCTGACCTTCTTCGGCCAGGCGGTAAGCAGCCCGGGCATAGGCGACGAGGACGCTCGTCGTGAACTCCGGATTGGAGTCGAGCTTCAGCGAGAACTCGATGATGTGGTTATGCTCCTTCTCATGGCCCGTGTGTCCCGAACGGATGACGAAGCCGCCGTGTGCAAGGCCGCTGTGATTCTTCTTGAGCTCTTCCTCACTGATGAAATGTACCGTCGTGTCGTACTCATCAAAGTAGTTCGGCATCGTCTTGATGGCGTTTTCCACATAAGCTGCATCGGCACCCTCTTCGAGGACCACAAAGCATTCGCGCGTGTGCTTCTGACGCGTCGTGAGTTCCGGATTCGAGCCGGAGCGCACAGCCGCAAGAGCACTCTCAACGGGGACCGTGTACTGCTTGGCATCCTTGACGCCCTTGATGCGGCGGATGGCATCACTGTGCCCCTGGCTGACGCCTTTGCCCCAGAACGTATAATCCTTGCCATCCGGCAGAATCGCATTGCTGTAGACACGTGCCAGAGAGAACAGGCCCGGATCCCAGCCCACCGAGATGATCCCCAGATGGCCGCTTTCCTTGGCCGCCTTATCCACGTCAGCGAAATGCTCCGGGATGCGCGCATGCGTATCAAAGCTGTCAATGACATTGAAATACTTCACGTATTCCGGCGTCTGCTTCGGCAGATCCGTCGCACTGCCGCCGCAGAGAATCATGACGTCGATCTTGTCCTGCCAGGCTGCAACATCCTTGACGCTGACAACCGGTACATCCTGCGACCAGATCTTGACCGATGCCGGATCGCGGCGCGTAAAGACCGCCACAAGCTCCATATCCTCATGCTCCCGCACGGCGCACTCCACGCCGCGGCCCAGATTGCCATATCCCAGAATACCAATGCGAATACTCATGAAAAAGCCCTCCTATGCCGATTTATTATCACAATACCATTATACTATGCTAAAAACCTATAATCAATAATACAAAACTTATGTTTGTATTATCTGAAAATTTATTATTGACAAAACAGCTAAAAAATGATATCCTTGGCACAGATACAAGGAATGTTACTGCAAAGCAGGCATAACCGCGATCGAGACGGGCTTCGTCCGCCGATCTTGTTATGCCTGCTTTTTATTATGTCTGAAAACTGGAGGTACACATCATGAACTGGCACAATCTATTCAAGAAAAAGACTCCGGCCCTGCGGCCGCAAATCCTCAAGGACAATGTCCTTTACGTCCCCGCTCAAGGGACATACCTGCCACTCGATCAGGTATCCGACCCTGCCTTTGCCAGCAAGAGCATGGGCGATGGTTTTGCCATCATGCCGGAAGGCAAAATTCTCTATGCACCGGTCAGCGGCGAAGTGGCCGGAACATTCCCGACCGGACACGCCCTCACACTCAAGAGCGAGAACGGACTGGAAATCCTGATTCATGTCGGCATTGATACGGTCGAGCTCAACGGACGGGGCTTCGAGCCCATCGCACAGCAAGGCCAGCAAATTACAGCCGGTGATCCGCTCCTGCGCTTTGATCTGGCAGCCATCCGGAAAGCCGGTTACGATCCCACCATCATGGTCATCGTCATGAATCCCCGGGACGTTCACCTGACACCACTGGCAGAAGGCAGCGTCCAGGCGCTTGACGAGGCAATGCAGTTTTGATTATGGAAGGGAAGGATGCCATTGTGAAAATTGAACGAATCTACAACAACAATGTCATCTTGGCTCATGACGACAAGAACGAAGAAATCATCGCGATTGGACGGGGCCTGGCATTCGGTCGTCACGTCGGCGATACCATCGAAAAAGACCGCATTGAAAAGCTCTTCATCTTACGGGACAAATCCATCCAGTCCAAGCTGCAGACAATCCTCAACGATATCCCCTCCGTCTACCTGGAAATCGTGGAAGAACTCATACAAGACATTCATGCAACGTCAAATCTAAAGCTCAATGAAAGCATTTATCTGACGCTGACCGATCACATCAGCGTTTCCCTCGAACGGGAAAAGCAGGGCATCATCTGCCACAATCCTCTGCTGCCGGAAATCAAGCAATTCTACCCGCAGGAATATCGGCTGGCCCGTCTAGCGGTAGGTATCATTCGGCGTTATCTGCAGATGACGATATCCGAGGACGAAGTTGGTTTCATCACGCTCCACATCGTCAACGCCAGCGTCAATCAGCAAATGATGGTAACGGTAAAAGCAACGCGCATGGTCCGGGATATACTCGCCATCATCCGACAGTCCTTTCCGGATAAGGTCACGGCCAATCCGATGCTTTATCAGCGCCTGGTCCGTCATCTGCAAATTTTTACAAGGACCATACTTACAGTTGAAAAGGTGGAAGACAACAGCAACTATTTTTATAAGCTTGGCAAAGCACAATACAACGACGCCTATCGCTGCGTAAAAGCAATTAACCATTACGTAGAGGAAAAGACCGGCAAAACCATTACAGATGGTGAGCAAGGCTATCTCCTGCTCCATATCATCAATTTGATTTATTCCTGAAAGCAAAATCCCTGCATCATGTCACTCAAAAAGGAGGAAATTTCATGGATGCAAAAATGATTGATCAAATCGTCGATGCCGTCGGCGGAACCGACAATATCTGTTCCGTCGTCCACTGCGCTACCCGTCTGCGCTTCTCGCTGCGCGACGAAAAAAAAGCCGATGACGCCAAAGCACAAAGCATTCCTGGTGTCCTGTCCCTGGTAAAGAAAGGCGGTCAGTATCAGCTGGTCATCGGCAATGATGTGGATCTCGTTTACGATGCTCTGATTCAGAAATATCCGCAACTGCAAAAAGACCAGGCAGCAAAGCCAGCCACGCCTGCCAAGAAAAAAGGCATCGTCAATGCCGTCCTCGGCGCCATCACTGGTTCCATCGCCCCGGTCGTCCCCTTGCTGGCCGGCTGCGGCATGGGCAAGGTCCTGCTGCTCGTTCTCGTCATGAGCGGACTGCTCACCAAAACATCCTCTTCCTACATCCTGCTCAATATGATTTTCGATACAGGATTTTACTTCATGCCAGCTTTCATCGGGTTCTCCGCAGCCAAGATGTTTGGCTGCAATGCCTTCATGGGCGGCTTTATCGGCCTGGCCATGGTTCACCCGACCTGGACGGGGCTCGTGGCCAAGGGTAACCCCATTGATTTCTTAGGTGTACCTGTCCTACTGGCCAAATATTCTTCTACTTTAATCCCGGTCCTGTTATCCGTCTGGATCATGTCTTACATCGAAAAAGGCGTCAAGAAAATCGTACCGGGTATGGTTAAGGTCTTCCTCGAGCCCATGCTCATCGCCCTCATCAGCGTACCGCTGGCCCTCGTCTGCATTGGTCCGCTCGGCAATCTCCTCTCCCAGGCCATTGCCGATGGCAGCATGTTCATCTACGGAGCCCTTGGCGCTGTTGCACTGGCCATCCTGGCGGCTCTCTACCCCTGGCTCGTTTCCGTCGGACTGCACAAGGCCCTGAGTCCGATCAGCATTATGCTCGTTGCCCAGCAGGGTTTTGACCCCGTCATCCGCGTGGTCGCACTCTGTTCCAACATGTCTCAGGCGGCAGCCGCCCTGGCCGTTGCCTGGAAGACGAAGAACAAGACCCTGAAATCCCTGGCCTTCTCTTCCAGTATGACCGCTTATCTCGGCGGTATCACAGAGCCTGCCATGTACGGTGTCAACCTCAAGCTCAAACGTCCGATGTACGGCTGCATGATTGGCAGCGGCATCGCCGCACTCTTCGCCGGTTTTGTGAAGCTCAAGGCATTCATCTATGTCACGCCAGGGCTCCTGAGCATGGCTATGTGGATTGGTGAAGATGAAAACTTTATCCTGCAGGCGCTCATCACCCTCGTGATTGCCTCCGTCGCCACGTTCATTGCCACCATCATAATCGGCTTCGAAGATCCTGAAGAGAACGAGGAGGAACAGGCATGAAAGCATTCATATTCGATATGGACGGAGTCCTCATTGACAGCGAACCGCTGCACATTGAAGTAAAACTTGAGACATTCCGTCATTTCGGCATACCGTTCCCTCCGGAAAAACTGCCATCTTTTGCCGGCCGCACGAGCAAGGATCTCTTTACCAAGGCGTTGCTTGCGCATCCCCAGGAAGGACTCACTTGGCAGGAGCTCGCCTCCTTTAAGCACCAGCGCTATATCGACCGGCTTATACACGATCCTTCCATTCAGCCCATTGCCGGGGTAACTGCGCTTTTACGGTGCTTACGCGACAAGAAGTTCCGCATTGGACTGGCCTCCTCATCCGGCCGCAATATCATCGAGATGGTACTGAACCGCTTTGGCATCCGGTCCTACTTCGACACCATCGTCAGCGGTGCGGAACTGCCGCACAGCAAGCCATGTCCCGATATCTACCTGAAGGCTGCTGAAGGGCTGGGCATACCGCCATGTGACTGTACAGTCGTGGAAGATGCCACAGCCGGCATCGCTGCGGCCAAGGCTGCGGGTATGACCTGCATCGCCTTCCACAACCCTCATTCCGGCGAGCAGGACCTCAGTCAGGCTGACCGCATCGTCGAGCATTTCTCAGAGATTCTTGTTTAACTTCGCTCCCTGTCCCCTTCATATAGCAAAAAGCACGCCACACGGCGTGCTTTTTGCATGCATAATTGTGCAGGATATGAATCCATTATAAATCGTCGACGAGTGCCGTGCTCTTGGCGTACGCCGTGCTGCGGCCCTCGATGAAGTCCGTCTTGACGAAATTAGGGTCGGCGTACTGGCTGACCCAGCGCATGGAGGAAGGTTCCTGCTCATATCCCTCGTAAAGCGTGCCGAGGCCGATGCTCTTGGCGCGCAGGTTGCCGAGGTAGCGGACATAGTCCTCGATCATCCGGCAGCTGAGCCCTTCGACCTCGTCACCGATTGCGTACATACCCCAGGCGATTTCCTGGCGCACGCCCTCCCGGATCATCGCGCGCATCATTTCCTCATGTTCCGTCGAAAAGAGTTCGGGCTCCTCCTCACGCAGAGCCAGCAGGATATTGCGGAAAAGCCACAGATGCGTGTTTTCGTCGCGGTTGATGTAGCGGATCTCCTGTACGGACCCCGGCATGCGCCCCATGCGCCCGAGGTTGTAGAAAAACATGAAGCCCGAATAAAAGTAAATGCCCTCGAGGATGTAGTTTGCGACCAGCACGCGCAGGAAATTCCGGCGCGAACGGTCCTGCTGGAACTCATTGTAGAGATTGCCGATGAAGGTATTGCGCGTGAGCAGATGCTCGTCATCCTTCCACTGGAAAATAATGGCCCGGCGCTCATCGGGGCTGGCGATGGAATCGAGCATATAGCTGTAGCTCTGCGAATGGACGCATTCCTGGAAGGACTGGATGGAGAGACAGAGATTGACTTCATTCGCCGTGATATAAGCCGAGACATTCGGCAGGTTGGCACTCTGGACTGAATCGAGGAAGACGAGGAACGAAAGGATCTTGTCGTAAGCCCGGCGTTCTGCCGGCGGCAGCTGGCGGTAATCCTTGACATCCTGCCCGAGATTGATTTCCTCAGGAATCCAGAAATTGTTCATGGCCTGACGGTACCAGTCCGCCGTCCACGTATACCTGAGCTCATTGAAATCGTTCATATTCGTCGTGTTGCCGCCGATCAGCCGGCGGTGCGTCACGTCGATATCGCCGCCCGGATTGAACAACGGGCGTTTCTGCAATTCATCCATACTGCTTTTCCTTTCCTGACAGACACTGACAGATGCAAAATCGTGCTGCTTTTCCTGCAAGGCCCTGCATCGCGTTACGAAGAACAGCTCTCACAGGACTCCACCTCGAGGGCCTTGCTGCGCACATAATAAATGGTCTTGACGCCTTCCTCGAACGCCTCCAGGTAGAGGCGGAGGACCTGGCGGAAGGTATAGTCGTTCGTGATGTAGAGATTGACGCTCTGAGCCTGGTCGATATGGCGCTGGCGCACGCCTGCCGCCCGGATTGACCAATTCTGGTCAATGGTATGCGCGCTCTTGTAATACCAGTACGTCGCCTTGCCGAGATCCGGTGCGATGCGCGGCAGGATCGTGCCCTTCTTCTCCTCCAGGAAAAACCGGTGCATGATGGGGTCGATGCCTGCCGTCGTACCGACGAGAATGGAGGTCGAGCTCGTCGGTGCCACGGCCAGGAGATACGCATTGCGCATGCCCTGCGCGGCGACGCGATGCCTGAGCTCCTGCCAGCGCGGCGACGTGTAGCCCCGCTTCTCGAAATAGCGGCCCGTCTGCCAGTCACTGCCGGGAAACAGCCGGTAACTGCCCTTTTCCCTGGCGAGATCACTGCTGGCCTCAATCGCTGCAAAATTAATCTGCTCAAACACCTTGTCGACAAAATCGAGATGTTCCTGGCTCTCCCAGCGGATCCTGTGACGTGCCAGCATGTGATGATAGCCCGACACGCCCAGGCCGATGCTGCGGTATCTGGCATTCGTCAGAGCCGCGTACGGCAAAGGTGCCTCATTGAGGTCAATGACATTGTCGAGTGCCCGCACAGCCGTGCGCACAACGTTCTTCACGGCCTGCTCATCCGTAACATCGATGCGGCCAAGATTCAGGCTTGCGAGGTTGCAGACCACGAAATCACCGGGGCGCGTCGTGACCTGCACGACCGTATCGCCCTCTTCCGTCTTTATGTCGGTGCGGACCGTCTCCACCGGCGACATGTTCTGCGCGATTTCCGTGCAGAGATTCGAGCAGTAAATGATGCCTGCATGCGGATTTGGGTTCAGGCGGTTGACCGTATCGCGGTTAAACGCGAAGGGCGTTCCTGTCTCCACCGCTGAGCGCAGGATCAGGCGGATGATTTCCTTGATGGAAATCGTGCGCTTTGCAATGCGCGGCTCTTCCACGCAGGCCCGGTAACGCCGTTCCCACTCCTCACCCCAGGAATCCTCGAGCGCATAGCCCATGACCGTCTCGATCTCATGCGGATCCATGAGATGCCACGACGCATCGAGGTTCTCCCTGGCCGTGTGCCAGAACAGATCGGGGTAACAGACAGCCGGGAAGATATCGTGCGCCTTCATGCGGTCATCGCCGTTATTCGTGCGCAGCTGCAGGAATTCCGGCAGATCCTTGTGCCAGGCATCGAGATAGACGGCACAAGCGCCCTGACGCACGCCGAGCTGGTCGACAGCTACAGCCGTATCGTTGACGAGTTTGATCCAGCGGATGACGCCGCCTGCAGCTCCTTCAAAGCCGCGGATGGCCGAGCCTGTCGCCCGGACCTTGCCGAAGTAAAGCCCCATGCCGCCGCCCCACTTGCTGACCTTGGCAAACGAATCCAGACTGCGGTAAATCCCCTCAAGAGAATCCGGCACCGTATCGACAAAGCAGCTCGACAGCTGATGATACGGCTTGCGCGCATTGGCCAGGGTCGGCGTGGCCATCGTGACCTGTTGCAGGCTCAGCATGTCGTAAAAATCCCGGACCCACTCGAGCCGCACGGCCTTGTCCTCCTGCATGGCCAGATGCAGGGCAATGCCAAGATACATCTCCTGCGGTGACTCGAGCGCCGTGCCCTGATGGTCATGGATGACGTAACGCGAAAGCAGGAGATCGAGTCCCGCGTACGTGTAAAGCGCATTGCGCCCGGCATCGAGGAATTCCGCCGCCTGCTGCAGCTCCGCCTGCGTATAATGCTCCAGGATATAGCTGCCGTAAAGCCCCTCCGCTTCCAGATGGCAAAGCTTGCCGTAGAAATCCCGTATTCCCCGGCGCGCCTCTTCCTGCGAGAGCTTCCAGGCAGCCCCGTGTGCCAGCAGGCGCGCGGCAATGAAGTCCCAGCAGGGAGACTCCGGCCGCACCATCTCGACGGCTGCACGCACGAGCGCGCGCAACGCATCGTTCGCCGTCATCCGCGTTTTATGGAAGGATGCGAACTTCTCGAGAAAAGCCGGATACTCGGCAGCTGCCTCCGGAAAGTCCTGCTCAATCCCTGCCAGGCAGCCGACCATATCCGGGATGTGAAGTTCTTCCAGCAATCGCTGGAAAGCGGGTGTTGTGACGATACAATCCATGGTACTCTCCTAAACCAGATGTTGTGTTTATTGTTAAAATAATTATCTTTTAACACTATATATTGATTGCTACCCCAGTATAACAAAGCAAAGCCGCCTCTGTCAACGCACATCAGGAGAGGCCGGTCGTCATGAAAAAACGCTGCAAAAAATCGTTCCGGACGTTCAAGAAAGTCTTGCATTTCGCCGCGATTCTTTTATAATAAAGGAAACGCAAGAAGTGTAAGAAAGGATTATCGCAATGATCACGAAAGAACTCATCGCCCGCATCAACGAGCTTTCCCGCAAGCAGCGGTCCACGGGTCTGAATGACGCGGAACGGTCGGAACAGAAAATGCTGCGTGAGACGTATCTCGCCAGCATCCGCGAACAGGTTCAGAATATGCTGGGTCAGATTGAGATTGTCGATGCTCCGCTCGAAGAGCCGCCGGTCACGCACATCAACGAGATTGCGTTCTCCCTGCGCAGCAGCCATAAGCTTCACTGATTCAAGCCGGAAAAAGGTGCCATCGTTTCAAACCAGGCGAAACGATGGCACCTTTTTATTATTCCGTCAGATACGGTCAAGCTTTTTCATTCTGCATGCGCCTGCTGATGGCAGAAATATTCATACGTGCGGCGCAGGCCTTCCTGCAGTCCGACGCGCGGCTCCCAGCCAAGCGAACGGCGTGCACGGCCGTTTGCCAGCAGCGACTTGTAGATATCGCCGGGGCGTGCCGCCTGATACGTCGGGCAGATCGTTCTGCCTGCCACTTTGCCCAGGATCTCTACGAGCTCATTGAGGCTTGTCTCGCTCTGTGTCGAGAGGTTATACGTGTGGTTGACATGCTCGGTCGTAAGCGCGGCGTGGATTCCCGCCGCCACATCGCCGGCGTAGATGAAGTCGCGCGTCTGCTGACCATCGCCGTAAATCGTGAGGCCCTTGCCTTCTGCAAGGCGCTTGGCAAAGATGCTGATGACACCGCCTTCGCCGCCGTCACCCTGACGCTCCCCGTAGACGTTGGCAAAGCGCAGGACAACGTAGCCGAGCCCGAATGCCTGCTGGTAGAGATGCAGATAATGTTCCACCGTCACCTTGGACAAACCGTAAAAGGACATCGGTGCCAGCGGCTCCGACTCCACGATGGGCAGGCGGTCTTCCGCCACATCGCCGTAACTGGCCGCCGTCGATGCAAAGATCACACGCTGCACGCCATGGCGCCGAGCCTGCTCCAGGACATGGATGGAGCCGATGACATTCTCCTCTCCATCGAGCGAGGGATTCTCCATTGAGATATGGACAGTGGTCTGGCCAGCCAGATGAACGACGGCATCAAAATGACCGGCGTCAAAGACCGTCGCAAGTTCCGGGCTGTTGACATCCATCTCGATGACCTTCGTCGCCGCCGGCAGATTTGCAAGGAGGCCCGTGCTGAAATTATCGAGCACCGTCAACTGCTCACCGACCGCCTGCAGGGTCCTCACGAGATGAGAGCCGATGAAGCCCGCACCGCCTGTCACTAAGATATTCACAATAAAGCCCTCTTTTCTATCAATATATGTCTCTTCTTTTAATCTTTTAATCTTTATGAAAACGATATCCTGCCCCGCGCACCGTTTCGATATAGCAGGGACGAGCAGGATCCTCTTCAATCTTCTCTCGGATCCGGTTGATGTGGACGGCGACCGTGGCACTGTCGCCCAGCGCATCGACGCCCCAGATGCGTTCAAACAAATGCTCCCGCGAAAAAACGATGCCGGGATTTTCCATGAAGAACTGCAGGAGCTCGAATTCCCGATTCGTCAGATGGACCTCCTGCTGCCGGCAGAATACGCGGCGGGAACCGGGCTCCAGGACGAGGTCCCCGCATGTAAGCTGCTTCGTGTCATGCCGGCTGTGCCCCTTGAGCTGCTCGTAACGTGCGAGATGCGCCTTGGCCCTCGCCACGAGCTCGCCGGGGCTGAAGGGCTTCGTCATATAGTCGTCCGCGCCGAGCCCAAAGCCGCGGATCTTGTCGATATCCGTCTGGCGCGCCGAGACGATGATGACAGGGATGTCGAGCTTGGTGCGGATGCGGCGGCAAAGGTTGAAGCCGTCGATATGCGGCAGCATGAGATCCAGGATCACGAGATCAAAACCGCCGTTCAAGGCAGCATCCTGACCCTTGATGCCATCTTCCTCGATGATCACCTCAAAATCAGATGCCTCCAGATAGTCCCGTTCCAATTCCGCAATCTCGCGGTCGTCCTCCACGATCAGAATCTTTTTCATGTTCACTCACACCTTTCCCTCTTGCTGCCGTGCGCTCTTTGCTTTTTTCGGCAGCCAAATACAGATGCAGAGCCCCTGCGGCAGGGACGGGCACGCCCAGATGCGGCCGCCCATCGCTTCAACAATCCGTGCCGTAACGGCAAGCCCGAGCCCGCTGCCCTTGGCGACGCCTGCCCTGGCCTTATCCGTGCGGTAAAATGACTCAAAGATCCGGCCGAGGTCCTCCTTGGCGACGCCGCGTCCGCGATCCTCGCCCTCGAGAAGATAGCCGCCGTCCTTTGCCTGCAGACGCAGGATCAGGCTGCCAGCACTGTCACTTTTATATTTTATCGCATTGCTGAGCAGGTTGTCGAGGACACGTTGGAACTGGATGCGGTCAAGCCGCACGACAGCCGTGTCTGCCCCGAGTTCATTCTCGAACGTCAGTGAGAAATCCTGATCGCGCAGCGTCTCGGCCTGCAGTGAAACATACTGCCGCAAGAGCGGTACCAGCGCCGCATTTTCCCATTGGAACGCAGCCTTGCCGAGTTCCAGCTTTGAGAGCAGGAAGAGCTCATGCACCATATTCTCCATGCTCTGGCTCGTATGGTAAACGAGCTCGAGATAGTGCCTCTGCTTTTCCGGCGTATTGGCAATGCCGTCGAGGATACCGCCCGTATAGCCCTGGATCTTGGTCAGCGGTGTCGCCAGGTCGTGGGCGATGCCCGCAAAGAGCTCCTGCCGATTCTTCTCATACTGCTCGCGCAGCTTGCGGCCGGCCTGCAGCTGACGGCGCATCTCCTCAAAGACGACGGCCGTCTCGCCGAGCTCGTCGGTGCCATGACTCTGTATCGGCGTGTCGTAATCCCCCTGACCGATGCGACGGGCAGACCGCTGCAAATCCTCAAGCGGCTGGACGATATCACGTGACATCCGCCGAACGAGGAACGACCCGACAAAAATAATGATGCCCACGGCCAGCAGCAGGATGCCCCAGCCCAGGACCTGCCATACAAGCCCCATATGCGGCGGAAAATACCCCGCACCAATATGGAAGGGAACGGGTCCCATCGCCACGGCCACGGATTTCTTGTCCCCGGAAATGTAACGGTAGACCAGTCCTGCATCATCCCAGCGCATCACATTGCCATCGCCCGGTGCTGCCTGATACGATGCCGCGATCAGCTCCTGTGCGCTGCCAGGGTCCGTCTCATAGTCCAGTTCGCCATCGCGGATGACAGCGATACGGATGCCCAGGTCTTCCATGGACTGCATGTGGCGGTCAAGAATCTCATGCTCACCACCAGCCACATTGGAAAAAAGATGACTGACCCCCATGAGGACAGGGACCGTATCGCCTGCCTCCGGCCAGAGAATCTCGATTTCGCGCTCCCGGAAATTACCGGTCGCACGCAGCCCATGAAAGATGCAGCTGCCAATACCGACCAGCAGCATGACGGGGATGAGGACCATGATGGCATTATTGAATAGCAGCCGGTGGCGCACGGAGAGATCACGCAATCTCATACGATTCATCCTTTCAAAATACCTGATGCATCAGGAATCCTGCAGCTTGTTTGTCTGGGTTCCCAACAGATACTGTTCTAAGATTCCATAGGATATATCGTTTTTCCTGCCAGGCAGCTCGACATGTCCATCATACGATACATCGGGCTTCAGACGATAGACCACATAATCATAACTGCTGCCGACTTCCTGCCAGGCCCCCGGGACCTTCGTGCCAAGTTCCTTCGCATGTTCCCAGTCGGTCACGAGCAGCGTGTCCTTTTGCAGGTCCATATCCTCGACGGCTGCAAACGGCATGATGTTCGTCGCCGTCCAGCTCATCTTGTGCGGACGCACTTCCTCGATATCGGCCTCCGTCTGCATCAGGCGGGCCGGGCGCAAATCACTGTAGTACGCGATGGAAACCGGGTAGCGGATACCGTAAGTCACGACGACCGTGTCCGGCTGGCTCTGCTGCTGCAAGATTGCTGCGACGCCCTGTCCCGAATTCTTCTGCAGCGCAAACGGCAGGATGGTAAACACGGAAATGAGATAGATCACGCCCATGCCCTTGGCCAGGCGCCAGAACATCGTCTCATGTGCGAGGAAGTAGTGGCCCATGAGGATGGCCAGCGGCATCATATACGGGAACGTATACGTCATGTATTTCGACGCCATGCATTCAAATGCGACGAAGACAGCCAGTGCCCAGACCACGAGGAAGCGCTCGCGCTCGCCCGTCGGCAGATGCAGTTCCCGCTTGAACAGACGCTTGAAGAACGCCGGCAGTACGGCCAGCGACCACGGCAGGAAGCCCGCCAGGAACACCAGCAGATAATAATACCAGACGTTGTTGCGTGGATGCTCCGACACCGTCGCGCGCAGGACATTGTGCACGCCGAGGAAGGTATCGAGAAAATCACTGCCATGCAGCAGGTACATGGGCGCATACCAGAGACTGACGACGCCGAGGAAGAGCACGAAGCCGCCGAGCATGTGGATGTTCAGCAGCATCGGCAGGCAGCGCTGCCAGAGCAGGAACAGCAGGATGACGAGGCCCGGCAGCGCCAGGCCGATCGGGCCTTTGTCAAGAACGGCAATGCCTGCGGCCGCAAAGGCCAGATAATAATATTTTGCCTTGCCGCTTTCATAGCCGGCATAAAAGCTCATGAGCGTTGCGCTGACCGTCACCCAAAGCGTCATATCCGTGATGACCGCATGCCCAAGGTACCAGTATTCAACCGATGTCCCGAGCAGCACCGCCGACATCAGTCCGACGCGGCGGCTGTACAGCTTCGTCGCAAAGGCATACGTCATGATGAGGCCGATCACGGCAAAGACCGCCGGAAAGAAGCGGGCCGCAAAATCCGTCATGCCAAATACCTGGAAAGCTGCAATAAGCTGCAGATAGAACAAGATGGGTTTATCGTACCAGTAATTGCCAAAAATCCGCGGCGACAGATAATCACCGGCCTGGATCATCTCCTTGGCCGTTTCCACATAGTTGGACTCCACCGGGTCCGTTATTGGCAAGGCCCAGTTCCCCAGCATATAGAGCACGAGACCAAAAATCAGCAGCCCTGCAATATCATTTCTCTTCACGCCTGCTTCACCTCTCACTAAGCAATAATGTCTTAACTAAAGCAAAGTATAAAAGCTGCCTTTAAACAGGCGTTAAACAAAACATAATGAAAAAGAAAAACCGCTCTATCCTGCCACACACAGGATAGAGCGGTTTGAACAAGGTATGTGTTTAATAGGCCACGCGGAAGCCGACATTCCACTGCCATGGCGTCGTGACATCGCCGTTCGTGCTCTTCTCGACATCGAGATAGAAATGGCTGTCCTTGCCGAAATTCAAGTTCGTGCCAAGGCCGAACTCCCACCAGCTGCCGCCAAGGTCACGCGTAAACGGCGTGTTGACCGAACCGTACGTCATATTGGAATCGGCATCCCCCTGGAACTCATGGAGATAGGATGCCCGTGCATAAATATTCCCTGCCTTGATATCCTGGCCAGCGGAGAAACCCAGGCGTCCCACGAGACTGTCCAGGCTGTCCTGATGAAGATGAACGCCGCGATTGCTCGTCACATCCGCTGACGTCACATGACCATACGTCAATTCAGCCTGAGGCTCAATCCAGAAATTGCCGCTCTGCTGATAGCGCTTGCCGTATTCTGCACTGAGGCTGAAGCCGTTCGTATCATAGCTGCCGTTGCCGGCACCCGTCACCGTGCTGAATTCGTTCTTCATATGAGCAAAACGGCCGATGAGGTCGATAAAGCTGCCATCATTCTGCAGCTGGCTGCCATAAATGGCAAAGCCCGTGTGCTTATTGGTGCCATTGCCGCCGGAGAACGAACTCTGTCCGTCCGTATACGTCAGGGCGCCGCCTACGGTCCAGGTTGGTGATACCTTCGTGTCCCAGCCAAGCTGATAATAATTGTACTGGTTCTTGACGTTCTGCTCGCCATACTTCATTTCGCCGCGCGCCATGCGGAACCAAGTACCTTCCTTGCCCTTGCTGTCACGCAGTTCCCCCAGGCGCTTGTTCATATCGTTGTTTTCCTGGCGCCAGGTCATCAAAGAAATTGCCGCCATGTTGCTGATGGCACTGTTGCCCGTATTGATGGCCTGATGGCCCGTCACGGTACCGTCGGCATTGATCGTGCCA
Organism: Mitsuokella sp. AF21-1AC; assembly: GCF_003458855.1. Classification (NCBI taxonomy): domain Bacteria; kingdom Bacillati; phylum Bacillota; class Negativicutes; order Selenomonadales; family Selenomonadaceae; genus Mitsuokella; species Mitsuokella sp. AF21-1AC. Next base: position 17,242 of record NZ_QRVW01000006.1, on the reverse strand, counting down.
TTGTACGCGCCCGCGATGAGGCCTTCATCCGTCGTTACCTGCGTCGCCAAAGATTTTTGCGTATCTTCACTGGTAACGACGTTGGCCAGCTTCTGCGCCACTGAAGCATCTGCCGCAATCGCATCGGCCAGGTTGCCGCTGCCTTTTACGGTCAGGGATTTCACTGCCTTCTGCGCACCGGAAGCGAGTTTTAACTGGCTGTCCAGGCTGTCCGTCGTCACCACGCCGCCGTTACTCGTCAGGCTGTCCAGGACATCAACCTCATGTGCGTCCCCGGACAGATTGACCTGGCCGCCGTTCGTCAGCGTCAGCTGATTGACAAAGCTGTTCTTGGTCGTGTTCCATACGGCGCCATTACTGGCGGTGAGCTTCATATCCTTCACCGTAATCTTGTTTTCCGGAGGATTGCCTGTTTTGATGATATTGCCGTTCAGGTAAGATTCTGCATTCGTCAAATTGATATCGACAGTGGAGTCAATGCTCGTACCAGAAGTTGGGGCATCATAGTTAAAAGAAATATCGCCATTGAGCTTGACCGTTCCCGTTCCTTCGGGATTGATGGTTACCGTGGAATGGCCGCGCGTGCTGATGGCCGTCGGTGCATTGATCGTAAGGTTGTTGTGAATCGTTACCGTTGAGCCGGAGTAACTGACTAAACCAATAGCCGGATTTTCATCATCTTTCAGCGTGCTGGCATCCACATCAGTAGATGCATTGATGATGGTATTTTTCGTATTGATATCGATAACAGAAGCAGGATTATTCGAATTGCTCTGTGCCTGAGCGCCAATAGCCCATTTTGTCCCGTGAACGTTAATCGTCAAGGTATCGCCATTAACTACTACCTTAGAGGGAGTACCTGGATTCGTTTTTTATAATCACCATCTTCAAATGCCATAATGCCATAAGCATTTTCACCGGTAGAATTTATTGTAACGGATTTGGTATTCGCATCACCCAATTGAATAGTGCCTCCATTATAGGCAAAGACATTGTATACGGTTCCACCATTCCGCGTATCTGCAAGTTTAATGCTCTGATTGTCAGCCCCCGTCGCTATAATCTTGCCCGTAGCGTCTGCCCGTACAGATGACAAGGTATCGCTGACAGAAACATCGCTTAAGTCAGCTGACTTGGTTGCAGCATTCTCATAAACCGTATCCGATGCAAATACAGGCTGACTCATCCCGATGGTAAGCGCCAGTAAAACAGCAGTTGTCAGATTTCCCCGATTGAACGTTTTCATGTCCATATCCTCCCACTACTTTTAAAAATTTATTAACATACCATTAAGATGAATTATAGCACATATGTCCCCCTTACAAGACGTTCAATTTTTCAGCAGGTATAGAAAAAGCCCGCCTTCTCCTGCTGTTCCTGGCAGGACAAGGCGGGCTTCCATCATAAAATTTCGTTTATCAATAGTGCGGATGGAGACGAACATATTCCATAGATATGAAAACAAAGCTGGTCCAAGGTGGCTCAGTTCTTCGTTCGCACACGGCTCATTTTTTCATTGACATTCACAGGTATGACCAACAATACGTTTATAAAGGGCAAAAACGCTTATATGGTCTTCTCATAGAGTAGCCCCTTTCTTAGACGGATGCACAAAGGTGATTACGTTTCATCCTGCAGCGCATCATATCCTCTTTCCCCAGTGCGGATCTTGACGACGTCATCGATTTTGTTGATGAAGATCTTGCCATCGCCGAACTTCCCGGTATGAAGCACCTTTGTCGCAGTCTCCACGACTTTTTCTGGTGGAATCTTCGAAACGACGACTTCGACTTCAAGCTTTGGCAGGAGGTTCGAAGAAATCTCCGGATTGTGGAACTCGTGCGCATGCCCTTTTTCATGTCCATAGCCGAGAACGCGGCGCACCGTCATACCAGTGATGCCGATTCCCTCTAGGGCGACCTTCAATCCTTCAAAGCGATTTTCACTGGTGATGATGCGGACAGACGTTAATATCGTTTCGTTAACCATAATAAATTCTCCTTTTATTTTATCCAAATACGTACTAGCTTTTGAGGACATCTTAACACGTCTTTGTTTTACTTTTTTCAGGAAAGTGCTGACCGCTTGATTGCGGCTTTACCCTCTTCACCCGTGCGAACACGGATCACATTGTCTATGCCTGAAATCAGAATCTTTCCGTCCCCAATATGACCGGTATAAAGCTCGACTTTCACAGCATCAACAATCGCCGTGACCTGCTCTTTTTCACAGATTACCAGCAGAAGTACTTTTGGCAGGAGACGGATCTCCTTATTTTCCTCCGGTTCATACTCAAATGTCCCTTTCTGGATTCCAGAACCGAGTGCTTGAAATATCGTGACGCCGCCGACTCCAAGCTTTTCCAGGCAGTTGACGACAGCGGTACTCTTGTTTTGTGCGGCAATGATTTCAATACGGACTAACTCAGATGACATGATCGATAACTCCTTTGTACTAAAACAGGCAGCTTTCAAACAAAAACCGCATACGATGCCAGATACATGCACGCTCGTGCATGTCCGATATCGTATGCGGCACCATTGTCGCAAAACAGCCTTTACAGATTTTTTGATTGTCACGATAAATAAACTGCATATTTCCTATTATCGACTTTTACATTTTACCATCATGACGTCATAACGTCTATTTCTTTTCTTCTGAAACGGCCTATTTCCAGCATGTATACAGAATATTTCATTCGCCCTTCTCAGCACCGTTTGCTTTCAGGAATTCTCCTGCCAATGCGCGGATAAATTGCTCTTGGTCATGAAGGCTGAAACAGGTGATGCCAAATGGATGATCGTGGTCTTCGCTGTTTTCCGGAATTGCGATTGCTGCGAGGTCAAGAAGATTACAGTGGTTCGTATAAAGACCCATCTGACTGTTCGTCTCGACGGGATTTTCCCGCACCTCATCCCGCGTAAACGAACCACCAGCAGTCGGGAGCACTAGGACGGCGTTCTCAAGCAGCTGATTTGCCTGCTTGCGGTAAATACTCAACTGATGGAAGTCCTTGAAAAGCCTTGCAGCGCTCAACTCTTCGCGCCCACCGCTCTTGAGGATATTCTTTGTAACGGGAAAGATATCCTCCTCGTGAGCCGTGACGAATTCGCCGAGATCTGCCCAACGCTCTGCCACATAGGCACCATCGTAAAGAAGGCTTGCAGCCTTTGAGAAGAAGCTGGTATCGATGCACTCGATTTTGCTTCCAGATTGCTCTAAAAGACGGAGTGCATGCATCCACTTTATCTGGTAGTTCTCGGCCCAAGGTCCGTAGAATGTCGGCATATCCTTTGGGAGCAGAATCTTTGCCGGCAGACGTTTCACCTTGAGCGGAAGGTCTCTTGACCAAACACAGACCGGATCGACGGCACGCGCTACCTGGTCGACGATTTCTACCTCCTCAAGCGAGTGTGCAAAAACCGTCACGCAGTCGAGACTCTGACAGGCTGGCACGACGCCGGCACTGGACCACGCACCGATTGGTGGTTTGTAGCCGATAAGGGTATTCAGCATCGCCGGCACACGCCCTGAACCTGCTGTATCGGTACCAAGAGAGAACGCTGCCTGCCCGAGTGCGACGCTGACAGCACTGCCGGAACTCGAACCGCCGCTGATGCATTCCGGTTGCCAGGCGTTCTGCACCTCGCCATACGGACTGCGTGTCCCAACAAGGCCCGTTGCAAACTGATCGAGATTCGTCTTGCCGAGTGGGATTGCACCGGCTTTGATCAGTCGATCGACAACGAACGCGCTTTTCCCCGGCGTATAGGAATACGAAGGGCAGGCGGCGGTCGTAGGGATTCCCTCAAGGTCGATATTATCCTTGATTGCAAATGGGATTCCCCACAGCGGATATTTCGAAAAATCCATCGGCGGGAGCTTTCTGAGGTATATCGTAATCCATTTTTCTTCTGGCGGCGTAATCCAGATTGGGTTGTCTTTATGCGCCTCTACGCGGGAAAGGATGGCAGAAAGGACATCTTCCGGCGTAAAGGCCTTGTGCTCGTACCCTGCTTTTAACGCAGGGATTGTCAGTATTTCTGGTACATTGTTCTTCATCAGATACCTCCTCCAGTGCGTAGAGATCATCTCATCCTGCCTCATAAGCAGCGAGGAGATCGCCTGCATTGACTGGACTGCCGGAATCAACGAAGATGCGGGACACCACGCCATCTTCTGACGCCGTAATTGGAATCTCCATCTTCATGCTTTCGAGCACAAAGAGCGTATCTCCTTTGGTGATTTTTTGGCCTTCCTTTACCTCTACCTTCCAGACACTGCCTGGGACATTGGCGGGGATGCCGTCTTCGCTGTCCTTGAGCTCGACTTCATTATGCACCGACTCTGGGACATCGGATACGAAGGTATCAAGCCCCTGCTCGTGCCACCTCTGACGCTCTGCTTCAAAAGCTGCCTCTTGATGCGCTTTGAATGCCTTCGCGCTATCCTCGATTGATGTGAGATATTCCTTGTACTTGCCGAGACTGAACGTCGTCTCTTCGACACGGATATCGTACTTGCCGCGCAAAAAGTCTTCGCGATACTGTAAGATTTCATCCGCGGAGCATGGGAAAAAGCGAATCTGATCGAAAAAATCAAGGAGCCATGGCTTGCCCTCTGAGAAGTACTTCGTCGTCTGCAGCGAATTCCACATCTGGATAGTACGGCCGACAAACTGATAGCCGCCAGGCCCCTCCATACCATAGACGCAGAGGTATGCACCACCGATGCCAACGGCATTTTCTGGCGTCCATGGACGTGCCGGGTTGTACTTCGTCGTGACAAGGCGCTGGCGCGGGTCGACTGGTGTCGCGACCGGTGCACCGAGATAGACATCGCCGAGACCAAGTACGAGATAATCTGCCTGGAAGACGATATCCCGGACGTCGTCAATACTCGCAAGGCCATTGATGCGGCGAATGAACTCAGGATTGCTGGGACACCATGGCGCATCAGGACGCGTGGTCTCCTGGTAGCGCTTTGCAGCAAGTTGTGTCTGCGGATCATCCCAGGAAAGCGGGAGATAGACAATGCGCGACGGGACTTCGATATCGTCGATATCACCGAGTCTCAAGAGGAGCTTTTCGACTTTTTCTGCCATCTTGCGTGCCGTGATTCTACTACAGTCAAAATGCACTTGAAGGGAGCGAATGCCTGGCGTCATGTCGATGATTGGAAGATTTTCTGTCTTCAGCGTCTCCATCAAAATATGGACGCGAAAGCGGAGAGCGATATCAAGCTCCATCTTGCCAATCTCGACGAGGATGTTTTCCTCACCATCGAGACGGATGTCATATGGAAGATCATCGGCCATGCCTTGTGCGAGGATTGCATCTATCGCATTGACCTTTACCGGCGCTGGCAGCGTGACGGCAGTATAGTCAAAAGCAATATTTTTCTCCTGCGCCTCGCGAAGCTCTGCTGCCTGCGCCTCATTTAGCAGCTGAAAATGGACCTTGTCACCTGGATGAAGCTGGCCCATCTTCCAGAGTTCGGCCTTAGCAAGTGTCACCGGACAGACGAAGCCACCAAGACTCGGTCCGTCCGGGCCGAGCAGGATGGACTGATCGCCGGTGAGATCGAGTGTGCCAATGGCATAGGCATTATCGTGTATGTTCGACGGATGAAGTCCCGCCTCGCCGCCATCCTCTCGTGACCACTCTGGCACTGGTCCATTCAGACGGACACCGGTGCGGGCGCTGTCGAAATTTACGGTGTATTCAGCACTCGTGAGGGTGGTCAGATAAGAAGCGGCGAGATATTCCTCCGTTGGCTGCGGACCGGGTAGTACACCAAGCGTCCAATGGTTTGTGATCTTTGGTGCATACTCCTCAGGGAAGGAGTCAATCGAGCCTGTCAGACATTTGTCGGTAAGATTCAAGACATCACCTGTGCGAAGCGCGCGGCCATTATGCCCGCCGAACTTTCCATCGACAAATGTCGACGTGCTGTCCATGACCTTCGGTATATCGAGGCCGCCCGCGACGAGGAGATATGTACGCATGCCCTGTTTTGCCGTGCCGAGCTTCAGCACACTGCCTGGCGATGCATTCGTTGCCTGATAAAGCGGCACGCTATCTCCGTCGAGCGTAGCATGCATCTCAGCGCCCGTCAGGCAGAACGTCGTCGTCGTACGGAAGCGATAGCTGCCGCCGCGCATCGTCATCTCGATGCCGGCCGCATTCTCATCATTTCCGAGAAGTCTGTTCCCGAGTCGAAAACTGTAAGCATCCATCGCACCGCATGGCGGCACACCGACTGTCCAGAAGCCGAGCATTCCTTTGGCATCCTGCACCGTGCTCTGAATACCGCCGTCGAGTACCTCGAGTGCATGCTCCTCCGGATGGAAGGTATCAAGCATCTTTGTAAAGAGCTTCCCTTCCTGATATGATTTCTCCTGAAAGAGTGAGGAAAGATATTCAAGATTCGTCGTAACGCCGTAAAGCTTCGTCGCCTTTATGACACGTTGCATCTCTTTCACGGCTGCCTCACGCGTAGGCTCATGAACAATAATCTTCGCAAGCATCGGATCGTAAAGCGATGAAATCGTGATATGCGGCTTCACCCAAGTCTCGACACGCGCCTTCGGGTCGAAGCGGCAGTCGTCGAGGCGTCCGCTGCTCGGACGGAAATCATTGCTGCAGTCCTCGGCATAAACACGGATCTCGATTGCATGGCCATTCGGTTTGCCTATTTTACTCGCTAAATCTCGGAGCTCTCCAGCTGCCTCGCGGACCATCCACTCAACAAGGTCGACGCCCATGACTTCCTCTGTGATGCCATGCTCGACCTGCAGACGCGTATTGACCTCAAGGAAATAAAAACCTTCGCTCTCTTCATCATAGAGGAACTCTACTGTTCCGGCATTCCGATAAGAAGCTGCATGCGCAAGGTTCACTGCTGCCTGATACATCTTCTGGCGCACATTGTCACTGAGATTCGGCGCAGGCGATTCTTCCACGACCTTCTGGTTGCGGCGCTGCACGGAGCAATCACGCTCGCCGATTGCAACGGCCTCGCCTTCTGCATTGCCGAAAATCTGGACTTCGACGTGACGCGCGCGGCGGACATATTTTTCAAGGAATACACCACTGTCCTTGAAGTTCACGGCAGCAAGATGCTTTACCGCATCGTAGTCACGACGCAAGTCTTCTTCGTTTTCACAAATACGGATACCGATACCACCGCCACCTGCCGTGCTTTTCAGCATGACCGGATAGCCAATCCGCTTTGCTTCCTTCACGGCCTCTTCAAGGCCGCTTAAAAGACCTGTGCCCGGCAGGAGTGGGACATTCGCGGACTCTGCCAGGGCACGCGCCGAATGTTTCAGACCAAAGCGCTGGATTTCCTCTGCCGTCGGCCCGATGAAGCGGATGCCGGCATCTTCGCAGGCTTTTGCAAAGTCGGTATTCTCGCTGAGAAATCCATAGCCAGGATGAATAGCTTCAGCATGCGTCTCCTTTGCAATCTTCAAGATTTTCTCCGCATCGAGATACGTCTCCTTGACCGTGCCATCACCAAGCGAAACGGCCTCATCGGCCTCGCTGACATGCAGACTATCACGGTCAGCCGTCGCATAGATGGCGACAGACTTCACGCCCATCTTCCGGAGTGTGCGCTCAATGCGCGTTGCAATAGCACCGCGATTTGCAATCAGAACTTTGGTAAACATTCAGACGCCCTCCTTCTCATTCATCCCAAATCAGCAGTCTTACTGGTGTCGGGTTGTAGGCATTGCACGGATTGTTAAGCTGCGGACAGTTGCTGATCAAGATGACGACATCCTCAAGAGCCTTCATCTCGACATATTTGCCCGGCGATGATACACCATCATCGAACTTCAGCCCGCCGGCCTCGGTGACCGGTACATTCATGAAAAAATTGATATTCGGGGCAAGATCGCGTTTCTTGATCCCGAAGCACTCATTTTCTGCAAGCTGCAACATGAAGTCATCGCGGCAACTCTGCATGTAGCGTTTATCACGTGAGTAGCGTACCGTGTTGCTCTGCGACGAACACGCCCCCCCTAGGGTATCATGACGTCCCGTCAAATCCGCTGTGATCTCGAGTAGCGGCTTTCCCGACTCTGCGCGAAGGATACTGCCCGTTGTCAGGTAGATATTCTTCTGCGCCGTAATCGTCGTGATAGCCCCGTAGTGATCCTCGACATTGTGCGCATCGTAAAACGTAGTATCGACTGCTTGATTGCCCTCGATGTCGACGATGCGGAATGACTGCCCCTTCTTCAGCTCATGAATCCAGCCAAGCCCAGCACCAATGCTCTCATCATAGATGGCATCTTCTACTTTTAAGTCGCTTTCTTTTTCAATGAGTCCGTACATGTTGCTCCTCCTTTATCTTTCCGTTCGTTATTTCAACCCCATCAGATTGAGGTAATCCCAGGTATTTTCAAAGGCACGATAGTTTTCCTGACGATGCTGTACGCAGGGATCCATCAGATCTGCCGGTGGAGCCTCGAACACATCGAGCTCAATTGGTACTGATGGATACGTTTCTGTCGGATCAAGCGGATTCGGCGTATTCGACACAATCAAGAGGACATCCATCTCCGTGCGAAGTGTTACCGTCGCATCCTTGGGACACCATTCGGTATCATAGTGCATACTGCCATCATCCTTGACAAATACTTTTGAAAAGAGGTTAACACACGGAACGAGGTCGCGTGTCGAAAGACCATTGCGCACGAGCTCAACTTTGAAGTTCTCATCACCAGCGCGATAATAGTCGTTACGGTTTTCCTGATAGCTCGTCTTGCCGTATTTCTCATCTGTCATCATGCGTGTCGTCCAACCAGAGATGGAGTCGTGCCAACCGAGACTGTCCTGCGTGATACTTGCAAGCACGCGGCCATTATCGCTCATCAGAACATTTCCCGCCGTAAGATGCGCAGTAAACTGTGCTTTCAGCGTATCCGGCATATTGTAGCGCTCTGTCAGATCATGCAGGTTATATAAAAGGAGCGAGACATTTGCATTCGGGCCAAGTGCCTTGAAATGAAGGTAGCGGTTACGCCCAATTGGACTAGACCATTTTTCACCAGGATGAAAGGTTTTGGAAAAAATCTTCTGCATAATAAAAGGCCTCCCTTTCGGATTATCAGGCTGGATCAGAATCAAAAGCCGTCGGGCTTTTTCCTTCTGTCACATTTCATACCTAGACTATAATCCGTTTAGGAGACCCTTTCTATGGTCCGAAAAGGGGATTTAAATCGCTTCCTTTGCCGCAAAAGTAGCACCTTCTTCTACTTTCGTACACCTGCCCTGCATCAAAAGATGCAAGAGCTGCATGCGGCTGTTGACTTTTGTCTTACTGAAAAGATTGTAGATGTGCTTCTTGATTGTCGAGAGACTGACGACAAGTATCTGGCAGATTTCCTGGTTTGAGAGTCCTTCCGCCATCAAAGCGAGTACCTCTTCCTCTCGGCCCGTCAGATGATAGGCTTTTGCGAAAGAAGCGACACGTTCCCTGAAATCCTGCTCTCTTGATGGTGCCATCGCACGAATCAGCATATTTTCAATATGTTTCCGAAGAACAGAGAGAACCTCGATATTCTGCTGCGTAAAATTGCCGAGCTGTGCTCTCCGGAAAAGGCTGAAAGCTGCAATTTTCTTTCCTCCATGCTGAATCATCAGTCCGCATCCATAGGGGATATCCGCCTGCTTCAAGAAGCTCTGATAAAACTCCGTCTTCTGCCGAATACTGTTGTCGATGATGTCCGTATCCCGATAAACCGTTGTCTCCTGTGCCATATCGCCGACATAACGCATGTAGTCCTTTTCATAATAAGTATGCAGGTATTGTCGGATTTCCTCGTTTGACATTCCGAAGAAGACACTATTTTCCCGGTCAACCTTTTCCTCTTCATCAAGCAGCAGAAGAAATCCTTTTGTATATGGAATCAGTATGCGGATAATGCGCATCAGCTTGTTTGTCAGTTGCGCAAGATTTTCCTGTGCATAAAGTTCCAGCAAAACATTGTTGACTGTCAGCCACTCAGATTCCTTCAGCATTGTAAATCCCTCCTGATAAGAAGTTGCTTCCATACAAAAATAATAAAGCCGCACAGGAGACGTCTGCAGCATATCACTGCACCCATCCCTATGCGGCACCATTGCCAGACGCTTTCGCGCCAGATTTTGTTCTATTCCATTGTGGAAGAAACATATTTCTGTTATATGAAGATATAATAGCACCATCTACTACGAAAGTCTACCTTTTTTGAAACACTTCATCCAATCTTCTTTTCCTATCTTCTTTCGACTGAGAACAAGGTGTACTTTAGTAGCAGAAAAGTATGCTTTGGTAGCAGTATATCGCATCTTTTTCCCCATTGTGAAAAAGGAGACAATGTGGAATAATCACTTCATAACGAAGCAGGAGATTTACTCCTGCCACAATCCATTAGTGGAGGAGGAAACGCGCATGCAAAACAAAATCAGCCTGTTTGGCGCAGTGTCAACCGGTATCGGGATGATTATCGCGACAAGCTGCTTTATCCCGCTCGCTTCAGGGGCGAGCACAGTCGGTATCACGTTCATCATTGCTCTAATCCTTGTGTGCATGGTGAATATGATGGCCGCAGGTTCCATCGCCGAGCTGAATGCCCTGATGCCAAACCTTACCGGCGGTCTCGCCCAGTACACGCTCGTCGGCCTTGGCCCATTCGTGACAATCGTCGTCATGGTCGGTGGCTACATCATCAGCAACGTCTTTGCGGCACCTGCCGAGGGTGCAATGTTTGCAAACGTCATGGCAAACTTTATCGGCGGCGATATTCCGACCTCGGTCTACAGCGTCGCGCTGACAATCGTGCTGATTTTCATCAACCTGCGCGGTATGACGATGTCGGCTCTTGTACAGACTGTCATCGCATCCTTCATGGTTATCTCTCTCTTTCTGCTTGGCCTGATTGGCGCCCTGGGACTTGGTACTGGTATCGAGGTCAATCAGCCGTCTGTCCTATCCTTTTCTCCGGGTGATATCTTCCCGCTGATGACGACCGCATTCTGGCTCTTCATCGGTTCCGAGTTCATCGTACCCTTGGGAAAGGATATGAAGAACCCAAAGCGCAATGTCCCTCGCGCGATGATCATTTCCCTCGCAATCATGGGCATCATCCAATGTGTCATGGTTCTCGGCTTCTCCCACTATACCCCTTGGGCTGCCGTCGGCGCAGACGACTCCCCGCACCTTCTCTACGCGACAGCGCTCCTCGGTGAACCGGGTCGCTGGTGGATGATCGTCGCTGCCCTTTTTGCCGCCGTCAGCACGCAGAACTCAATCATTTGCTCCGTCGCAGAAATCTGCTGTGGCATGGCAAAAATCCGTCTCTTGCCTGCCATCTTTCAGAAAAAGAACAAATACGGCGCACCATACCTCATCATCTGGCTGCTTGGCATCGCGACAATCCTGATTGAGACGACCGATATCAGCAGTGGTGAAGCGATTACATTCCTGATTCTTTGCTCGTCCCTCTTCTGGATGGTCACCTATATCATCTGCCACGTCAATGTCATCATTCTCCGCAAGAAAATGGCACAGGCACCGCGCAGCTTCAAGATGCCACTCTTCCCACTTTTCCAGGCAATCGGCATCATTGCGACGATATATATGATCTACTATATTTCGACTGACCCCGATGAGCGGATGCTGATCTTCAAGCTCACATTTGCCCTCTTCCTCGCTATCGGCATCTGGGCACTTTATTGGGTCCACTATCACCTGCATCTTCCAATCTTTCACCACATACCACTTCCCCAGGTCATGGCAATGGAAAATCCAGCCTATTACCTGACGCGCCATCCGGAAGAACTCCACCCGAATAAATAATCCATGAAAACAAAAAACAGTAGTTTTCCCTATAATACCACGGCTGCCCGTTCAAGGTCAGACTGTTTCCGCATTACCTTGTTCCATTCTTCGGCACGGACGGGGCCTGGAATCGCAGCCTAGGCCATCTGAAAGGAAATCCTGCCCTGCCCCATCCCATGGCCTCACCTATGGGATGTAGATTTTATTGACTTCAATAGGATTGTTGCACCATAATCATAATAGGGGTATACCTACCAGAAGTGCCAGCCGCTCACCCCATGAATGCTATTCCATTTTATCACGCTGAAAGGACGAAACGCGACCATGACCGACTTCGACTACACGTCTCTTGACCGATTCAAGGCCGATATGTCCTGCATCGCCAGCACACTGCCGCCTGACGTGCTCGACAACTACAACCGCGACTTCGACATAACGTATGCCCACGACTCCACCCAGATTGAAGGCAATACGCTTTCCCTTGTGGAAACGAAGGTGCTGCTCGATGACGGCATTTCCATTGGCGGCAAGAAGCTCCGTGAGGTGTACGAGGTCACGAACCACGACCGCGCCTTTACCTACGTTCGCCAGCTTATCCGAGAAGCCCGCCCGCTGGATGAAGAACTCGTGAAGGACATCCACGAAATCCTGATGCAGAACATCATACCAGGCGGCATCTACCGTCCCCATGCCGTGCGCATCATCGGCGCGTCGCATCGTCCGCCCGAACCATACGACATGCTTCAACAAATCAGGTTCTTCTTTGCGGACATGCCAATCAACAGAAAGAACATGCATCCCGTAGAGTTTGCCGCATGGACGCACGCTGAGTTTGTGCGCATCCACCCGTTCGCGGACGGCAACGGCAGGACATCCCGCATAATCATGAACTACCAGCTCATGGCGGGCGGCTTCCTGCCCATCTCCATCAAAGCCGAGAACCAGGTGCCCTACTACATCGCTCTCGACCAATACGCCACAAAACGAAACCTTGTGCCCTTCCTGACACAAGTCTACGGCCACGAGAACGCAACCCTGCGAGACTTTATCGCCAGATATGAGGAAAGTGCTATACACGATTGGCGATCAAATACGCCACGGCATAGAAAATAGCCCGTCCTATCCTGCTGATTACAACAGCAAAAAAAGACGGGCTTCCATCATAAAATTTCGTTTATCAATAGTGCGGATGGAGACGAACATACTCGACAGGACGGCTCCAGTCAACGCTGACATCCGTGGCTTCCCAGAGGCGGGTCAGGGCCGTCTGCAGGCTCTTGACATCAGCCTGCGGGTCAATCGTCTCGTGCGTGAAATCCATCAGTGTCTCATGCGGGATGTTGATCTGATGCGTCTTGCCAAGGTAATCCTCCACGCGCTTCCTGCCTTCCTCATTGGCCAAATGAACCGTCGCTTTTTTTTGATCGGCGTCGTAATCAATCCAGCCGAGATCCTTCTGATAGCTGATTGCCACGCTGTACGTAATTGCCATTTTTATTTCTCCTTTTACGCGTGCCATGAGCACGATTTTTTATCGGTTATCGAACGCTAAAAACCTGTTTCCGTCCTATAATTATAAAGGATTTCGCTGTTTTCTACAACCTGCCTTGCCGTCCGATTTGTCAAGTCTTGCACCTGTATATTTTTTATGATATTATACATACAAAGAAGGATAAGCCTGGGGTGTGCGTGAGCTTTATTAGTGTCTAACCTACATTTTTCCTAGGGAACCTGATTTGATTCCGACGTATGTTCGCCTCGGCGAATGCAGAAACCGGACTTAAGGTACCCACCTGCTATTCGCAGGTTTTAGGCATTTAAAGCGAACGGCACTCTGGACCCCTGCTTTGAAGAGGGATTGCTACAGGATTGCGGCAGTCCCTCTTCGCGTATCAGAAAGCGGGCATAAAAGCAACTCGAGGGAATTGCTTTTGTGCCCGCTTTTTTCAGCCGCGGAACAGTTCGCGAATCTCTTCTTCGGTAAGCTTTGACAAGAAATTCTCGCCAGGCCGTATCATCTGGTCGATCAGGGATTTCTTGCGCTGCTGCAGCTGGTAGATTTTTTCTTCTACCGTGTCTTTCATGATGAGCTTGACCACCTGCACATTGCGTTTCTGTCCGAGGCGGTAGGCGCGGTCCGTTGCCTGGTCCTCGACGGCCGGATTCCACCAGGGGTCGAAATGGACCACCATGTCGGCGCCAGTGAGATTGAGTCCTGTTCCGCCTGCCTTGAGCGAAATGAGGAAGAGCGGCGTGCTGCCATCATTGAATTTCTTGACGAGATTCATGCGCTCCAGAGCCGGCGTCGCTCCGTCCAGATAGAGGAAAGCCAGGCCGAGCTGGCGCAGGCGCGCGGCGATATGGGAAAGCATGGTCGTGAACTGCGAGAAAATCAGCAGGCGATGGCCGCTAGCCACAGCGTCGGCCACGAGCTCCTCGAGAAGATCCAGCTTGCCCGAGCCGCCGTCGTAGTTCTCGATGAAGAGCGACGGGTCACAGGCAATCTGGCGCAGGCGCGTGAGGATGGCGAGGATGCGGATGCGATTGTCACCGCTGTTCATATCACCAAGCTCAGCAGCAAAGGTTTTCTGGCTTTTCATGAAGTAAGCACGATAGACCTTCGCCTGCTTCGGCGTCATCTCGCCGGCAATCTGCCGCTCCACTTTATCGGGCAGCTCGCGCAGGACATCCTTCTTCATGCGGCGCAGGATGAAGGGCATGACGCGGCGCCGAAGTTCCTGCATCGCCGTCTTATCCTCCGAGCGGACAATCGGCACTTCAAAATGCTGCTTGAAGCGCGCGTGACTGAAGAGATAGCCGGGCATCAGGAAGTCGAAAATCGACCAGAGCTCCGTCAGCGTATTCTCAATGGGTGTGCCAGTCAGCGCAAAGCAGCTGCCCATCGAGAGCTTCTTGACGGCGCGTGCGCTCTGCGTGGCAGGGTTCTTGATGTGCTGGGCTTCGTCCAGGAAGACGTAGCGGAATTTCTTCTGTCCGTACAGTGCGATATCGCGCTTGATCATATTGTACGTCGTGACGAGGACGTCGCTCTGCATCGCGCGTTCCAGCTGGACCGTGCGCTCTGCCTTCGTGCCGGTCACGGCGCAGGCCGAAAGAGACGGTGCAAAGTGATGGATTTCCTCAAGCCAGTTGTAGAGCAGTGACGTCGGCACCACAACCAGCGAAGGCGGCTGCGACGCATCCTTGCGCGCCAGCAGGAACGCGATGACCTGCAGTGTCTTGCCGAGGCCCATATCATCCGCAAGGATGCCGCCAAGGCCATAAGATGCCAGCGTGGAAAGCCACTCAAAGCCTGTGACCTGATAATCGCGCAGGACGTCGCGCAGGGATTCCGGTACATCAAAATCGCCGTCCTGCGGGTTGCGGATATTGCGCACGATTTCGCGGAAACGCCGGCTGCGCACGAGCTGCAGACTCTCATCCTCCCTGGCCAGCGTATCGAGGTACATGGCCTCTGATAGCGGCAATTCCACCTTGCTGCCGTCCTGCGGATGTTTTTTGTCAAGTCCCGTATTCTCGACAAAATCCGCCAGCGACTGCAGCTGCTGTTCCCCCAGCATCACGAAGCTCCTGTCCTTCATGCGATGATAGCGCTTCTTCTGACGATAGGACGCCAAGATAGACAGGAGTTCCTCGAAATCGAGTCCCTTCATGTTGAAGGTCACTTCGAGCAGATTCGCATCATTGACACTGACGCCGGCCGAGATCTTGGGCAGAGGACGAACGGGGCGTTTTTGGAAGAGTTCGGCGTAAAAGACTTCCACCCAATCGGGCAGGGCCGGCAGTCCTTCGGTGAGGAAGGCATAGCTTTGCTCCTCCTCTTCCTGCACCAGCCGGTCGCCCTGCTGATGAAAGCCAAAGGCTGCGAGCTGCTGCAAGAGACGCTGTTCCTCCTGCTCATTGCGCACGAGGATACGGCCGCCCGCCTGCGGAGGCATCTGCTCCAGGATTGGATTGAAGCGCACGTCATCGTAGCAGAACAACAGCCGTATGGCCAGCCCTTCGCCTTCGTAATCGATGTAAAGCTCCGCCGTCAGCGGCGTCAGGCAGTAGCGTTCCTGGAAAACCGGATCGACATGGAGTTCGATGACATGGTCGAGCTGCGGCATGACCTCGCCAAAGAACCGCGATACGTCGGCCGCGTCGAGATGAATGAGGCTCCGGGACCAGAAGGCCTGCAGCAGGGGCTTGATGAGACGGGAAAAAGCCGGACTTTCCCGATAAATGCGGCCATCCTGGTAAAGAAAGCGGCAATCGTTGTCAAGGGGCACCATATCACCCGTCTCCAGCCGGATACTGCCGCCATCATCCTGTGCCATGACGTCCAGCGAAATCTCCGGGTCCCCAGCGGACAGGCAGACATCGATGGCGTCGCTGCCGCAGATATGAAGTTCAAATCGTTCCTCTCCCACGAGCTCGAGAAACGACTGCAGTGCACTGGCTGACAGATAAAATTTCTTATGCTCAAAGTACTGGCTGCGATGGAAGGTATTGAGATAAGCCCGCTCCGCTATCCCCTGTGCCAGGCTCTGCTCATCACGCCGGGCCTGCATCATCAGGCGCCAGATTCCCTCTGAAATACGGTCTGCCCATCGCAGGCCGTCAGTCTGGATTGTCGTATGGCGTCCGAGTTCCCATTCCTGGCCGTTTTCCACGGCCTTCACGAAGCCGAATACGTCACGCAGGATGTACAGTCGGTCCGTGCCAAGCCGGAATTCGAGCCAGCACGTCATGTCCCCGGCCCGGCCGTCCGCGAAGAGGCGCGGCACGAGATAGACGGGGTCCTGAGCAGCAGCATAGGTACCATGCCTGCCCGCAAACATCTCGAGGAGCTGACGGCCGGCACCATCCGTGCTGCGCGGGCGTTGTTTCACGTCTGCCTTCGGGCGCATCTCTCCGTTTCCCGAGGGAACCGGCAGGCTGTCACCGGCATGCGCCGCAGCATAATCCCGCTGGAAACATTCGATATCCTTGAGTACCGCCACGACGTGCTTACAGACGCCCATATAGCGCATGGCAGCCGGGCAGGTGCAGTGGTACTGCTCGACTTCGCTCAGATCCTTTGTCAGGACAATATGTACTTCATAGTCATGGCTGCCGGCTACCACAGCAGAAAAGCGGCATCCCTTATGGTCCGTTTGCACGAGTTCACGGACACGCCCCTGCCTGAAGTAACGCATGCCGCGTTCATAGGCCGCATCCGTCGCAATGGAACGGATCTGGATATCACTGAGCAATCGTTCTCCCTCTCTTTCCTGTTTTACCCATCCTGCCGGGTCCCGTAAGAGGAACGGGCCGTCATTGGGGAATACGCTTTTTTCTCAAGGCTCTCTATGCTAAGATTAACAGCAGTTTACAGCTTTTTGAAGCACAATAAAATCGCATA
>NZ_QRVW01000059.1:0-2583 GCF_003458855.1 Mitsuokella sp. AF21-1AC | reverse complement strand
GCCAGAGCAAACCACCAGTTTAACTGGTGGTTTTGATTATAGGCAGAAGAATCTCATTTGTCAAGAATCAGTCACCTGGCTTCGCATCTGGATTCCCATGACGATATATGGTAAGATAGGCATAGTTTAATTCGTTTCCGTTTTATAGATAGGGATGTGCTAACTGTATGAAAACCACGATTATCGGCATTGCCGGCGGCACGGGCTCCGGAAAGTCCACGTTCACCAATCGCCTCAAGGACTACTTCGGCGACAAAGTCACGGTGATTTATCACGATAACTACTATGCACCGCACGACGACCTGACCTTCAAGGAGCGTCAGACGATCAACTACGACCACCCCGACGCCCTTGAGACGGATCTGCTCGTCAAGCACCTCAAGGAACTGCGTGAAGGACACAGTATCGAATGCCCCGTCTATGATTTCACGCAGCACAACCGCTCGCAGGAAACCATCGTTATCAAGCCGAGCCATGTCATCATCGTCGAGGGCATCCTGATCTTCCAGTCGCAGGAGCTGCGCGACATCTTCGACATCAAAATCTTCGTCGAAGCCGATGCCGATGAACGCATCCTGCGCCGCGTGCTGCGTGACATGAACGAAAGAGGCCGCAAGCTCGACGACATCATCGAACAGTATCTGACCACAGTCAAGCCCATGCATTACCTCTACGTCGAGCCGACCAAGAACGTCGCCGACATCGTCATCAACAGCGGCCTCAACAACGTGGCCTTCGACATCATGAAGACCAAGATTGAGGACATCCTCAAGAAGGATGCTGCTGCGGACGAAGCTGAAAAGGCCTGGTAACGCATCGCTGCAGCCTTTGCCAGTACAGCGAAAAACAGCCTCATCGAGATGATACATCGCGATGAGGCTGTTTTTTATACAGATGACGGTTTCAATTCACATAAAGGGAGGTCACAAAGCCCTCTTCCGTCAGATAGCGCGGATCAAAGGGGCGGCATTTGAGGCATTCACGGATAGCCGTCATGTGATGCTGGATATCCTGCTTCCGGGCACCGAGCACATGATAGAAGCGTGGTATCTGCGTGAAATCGAGACCGTTGATCGAACCGTAGGCAAACAGGCAGGCCGTCATGATGGCGGGCATGGTCTCCGGATCCGGATCCTTTGCCGTGCCTGCGACTGACAGATAATCTTCGAAGAGCTTCCAGATCAGGCCGATGGCAAAGCGGCTGAAGCCAATGCGCCGGGCGATTTCCGCCAGCACGGCCTCCTCCTCCCGAAAGGTGTCATGCAGAACAGGCTGCTTCGGCAAGGGCTTTGGCATCTGGGCATTTGGCAGGACATTGAGCTGGGCAAAGGACGACATGATGTGCAGTGTATGGCGGACCATGGCGGATTCACGCTGCAGGAATTCCTGTACTGTGGCTTTGCGGTGCTGGCAGCGGAACATGGCCAGCTGGCGCAGCAGGATTTCCTTCATGCGGCGGCGCAGCCTGGGACTTGCCGGCAGGGCGACGATGTGATTTGTCATCATGAGGCCGCAGAGATGGACATGCCCGTAAAAAATCTGCTGGCTGACGTCCATCAGAGGCAGATCGGGATGCGGCAGTGTGACCAGTTCATCTGTCAGCAGATTGCGGCAGCGGCAGCTGTCGCCGCGGTCCTCCTCGATGGTGAAAATCATGAATTCTGACTGCATCATGTCGCGCAGCATATCAATCTCCGAGAGGGAGAGCTTTTCCTTGTTGAGATGGAAAAAATGCTGCAGCGGGATTTCATCGGAATCAAGCAGATGGTAGTCAAACAGGAAGTAATCCCAGAACGTCATCCAGGTTTCTTCCGCCGTTTCCTCGGGCAAATGATGCAGGATGTCTCCCGTCTCACCATCAGGGCCGCAGAAGAGATGCGTGGCGCGTTCCAGATCGTTGACGTACCTGTCCTGATGATAAAAGGCATCGATGCGTGCGAGCAGGCCATCCATCAGGGCATCAAGCTTGTCGAGCATGTCCGGCCCGAGCATCTCCTCATAATTGAGCGAACTGTAGAATTCCTTTTTTGTCCGCTTCTTCGGCATGATGAATTCTCCCTCATCAAAGAAGGAAGCCAGCGCTTCTTTTAGGGTCTGCCGCTGCAGGGCCGCTTCTTCCGGTGAAGGCGAAAGGTAACGCCGATAATACGCAAAGAACTTCTTGATGATGGCAAAAATCTCACGCACCGACGCTTCATCAGCCGTAAAGCCCATCTTTTCACCGATTGCTCCACGCACCGTTTCCTGATAATCATAAATCGTCAGGCCGTATAGGGAGTCCAGATTCATCGTCCTGACGCAGCTCACCATATTCTGGATGACAGCCCAGACGCGGGAGAGTTCTTCATCCGAGAGACCGTGCCAGGCCAGGCGCCGGATATAGCGTTCGGCATCATCGCGCGACAGAATCCAGTCCGCGCCTTTATGAGTAATTGTGTAAAAGAAATCGATTCTTCTATAAACATTTATTTTGACATTCATCATGCGTATCGTTCCTCTATCCCTAAAACAACTTTTTCATTATAACATAAAGGAGCGTATGAAAAAAGACCCCGCTGACGCGGAGCCTTCGCTTAACCGGCA
>NZ_QRVW01000058.1:2161-2768 GCF_003458855.1 Mitsuokella sp. AF21-1AC | reverse complement strand
GTAATCAGATTGCTGATCGTGTCGGCCCCGCCTTTCTTTTTGGGAGTGATGTGATGTACCTCGAAGCGGGTATTTTCCTTGCCGCATTCCATGCACTTGCAGTTGTCACGAAAGATTGTCGCAATACGGAGGTTGGTGTCCAGACGGTTCGATTTCTGATACTGCCAGTGATACGGTTTATAGCCATCAGTCAGTGCCCGCATGTCAATCTTTACGTCCTCAAGCCAGTACCCATCCATGCGAATCCACTGACGTAATCGATCAATAACCCTCAGGGTTGCCTGCTTGCGTTGAATAATGGATGGCATAAGCCTCCCGCTGCGTCTTGATGAGGCACGATTGTTGAACCTTGCAGGGCGATAATGCTTATGATACCTGTGGTAACGACGATAGCTACGACGCTGCTCAATTTTTTTCTTTACGTCCTTGCGTTGCTCGATTATGCCCTTAAAGAGCACTTTGTTGCGAGTCTGGCACTTCTGCACTAGAGCAATACCAACATGGTTCGCACCGTCGTCGATACCGCAACGGATTTCGTCGGTATTTGGAATATCCACCACCTTATTCAGTTGGATAACCATAGGGAACCTCGACACCAGCTTTGCCT
>NZ_QRVW01000058.1:0-2151 GCF_003458855.1 Mitsuokella sp. AF21-1AC | reverse complement strand
GAGCAATACCAACATGGTTCGCACCGTCGTCGATACCGCAACGGATTTCGTCGGTATTTGGAATATCCACCACCTTATTCAGTTGGATAACCATAGGGAACCTCGACACCAGCTTTGCCTTATGCTGGCGAACCTGTCGCCAAGCATTTTGCTCGATTGTGGGGTCGAGCTGTTCCCCTTCAGCGTCCAAAACGAACGCATATTTCTTAATATTAGGCATCTCTGCCACCTTCCATTTTTGGAGAATTTTCCTTCGTGCCCAAGTCATCGGAAGTTCATGTGTTTCCCTGTTGTCACCGCAAGGCATTAGCGGTGTTTCTTGGTTGGCACTCCCAGAGCAGCAGGCTGAAAGTACACCCGCAGGTGGTTTTTTAACTTTTCCCGATAACGTAGTTCATCCCGCAAACAGTTTTCACTGAACACGGTCACTTGGGCTAGAGACGGCTCGTTAAGCATGTACCCATAAGAATATTTGCCCACTTATGAGCACATTTGTCGATGTTATCGTCTACTTAACAGTTCGTCCTCAGTTTCCTTTTTTCTTATAATCCCGTCCGATGTTGACAACAGCCTGGTTGGAACTGCCGCCATCACGAATCACACAGGCAAACGGCATGCCGTAGAACACATCCGTATTGCGCGTCGAAGTCGTGATCGTCGTGATCGGGTTGGCATTCGTCTTGCCCGTCTCAACTCCGGAGATGATGAAGCCCTTGCGCTGCAGCACCGCAGCCACCTCAGCACCCGCTCCGTCAATGCCGCTTGAGTTGATGACCATGACCGAGATCTCCTCAGGTTTCATCGGCTTATCCTCTTCATCCTTGGCATCCTGCCCGGTGAGCTTCGTGCTGCCGTTCGTCTTATGCGCGAGCATCTTGAGGTCCTTCGGCAGATCGGCATCGTACTTATCCTCTGCCGCCTGTGCCTCTTCTTCCGCTTGTGTCGTCAGCGTCAGATCAAGCGCAGATGCCATGAGTTCCCGTACATCGGTGATATCGGGGATCCAGTAGCTGATGTCTTTGTGATAGGCCGGCTGTCCCGGCACCATCTGCGCCTCAAGGCCATTGGCCTGATACGTCTTCATCTGCTTGGCAAAACTCAAAAGATCCGTTACCGACATATCCGTCTTGACAGCCGAGCTGACTTCCTTGACGATATCCGGCAGCCGCGGCAGGATTTCCGGAGAAAGTACCTGGGCCATCACGGCTTTCATGAATTTCTGCTGACGCCCAATGCGGCCGATATCGCCTTCACCATCACGGTAGCGGACGTATTGGATGGCTTTCTTGCCATCCATATGCTGTTCACCCGGATAGAGATCGATGACGAGGCCGCCGTTGTCATCCCAGGGATCTTCATAATGCATCCGCTTTTCCACATCGATGTCGACACCGCCGATCGCATCGATGATGCGCTCAAACGATTTCGTATCGATGATGATGTAGTGGTCCATCGGCACGCCGAGAAGGTGCTCAACAGACTTCTGTGTCAGCTTATGACCACCGTACGCATAGGCATGATTGACCTTATCGTAGCCATGCCCCTCAATTGCCACGCGTGTATCACGCGGAATGGAGAGCAGAGCCGCCTTTTCCGCCGTCTGGTCGATGGATGCGACCATCAGCGTGTCGCTTCGGCCCACATCATCCTTGCGGCTGTCCACGCCCATGATCATGACATGGACAATCTGATGGTCGGTATCCCCGATTTCATGGGAAGATGGGTTCCCTTTTATGGCAGCGTAACAGCCGAACGCAACGGCGATGATGACAACCAGGATCAGAGCTAGCCATTTCACCCGCCGGAAACTGCGTTTCCTTTTACGCGTTTTACGCATTCCCTCGCGCTCCTTACGACCTAAAACAATTCAAAACTAAACTATACACATTATATAAGTATAGCAAACATCGGACCCGCATGCAATGAAATCTAAGACCGCACACCTCGATATCCGGGCACGAAAAAAGCCCCGCCAAAGCGGGGCTCTTGATAAACCAGCAACTCCCTATCCTCCCAGCCCGTCTCCAGGCAAGTACTTTCGGCGTGCATGTGCTTAACTACTGTGTTCGGTATGGGAACAGGTGGAACCACATGGCCAGCGTCACTGGATAAACCGGCAATTTCCTATCCTCCCAGTCCGTCTCCAGACAA
>NZ_QRVW01000057.1:0-2779 GCF_003458855.1 Mitsuokella sp. AF21-1AC | reverse complement strand
CTTATCTTATGAGGGATTCAGGTGTGCGAAGTTTGAGTAATCATAAACTTGAAAAAATAAATAATAAATTATATGAAAAAGTTATTGAGTTTTTATTTCATTTCTATGTTTGCTTCAATATTATTAGTAAAGAAAATTCAAATAAATTAACTGGGACAGTAAATAAATATTCCGAAAATTTACTGGACCATTATTCTGATGATTTAGTTCGTAACCTCATGTCGGATCTGAAGAAAAAGTTACCGACAAGATCACAGTTTATAGATAGATTTCAATCTATTGGTTGGTCACATCATGATGGCCCCTATACAGATGCAAAAGATAAGGAAAAAGTAAAAATTGTCTTGGAAATTTTTGAGAGGTATAAAAATCATGATTTATTTCAAGAGAATATGACGATAGAACATGCTCTTCCTGATAGTGAAAAAACAGAAAATTGTCAAATAGGAAATTTATTGCCATTAGAAGAACATTTGAATCGAAAATGTGGTAATATATCTTTTGAGCAAAAACTCGCTATTTATCAGGATTCAAACTATAAAACGACTCGAGACTTTGCAGAACGTTATGCGCAGAATAAAAAATTTAACCCGAGAGAACGGGGCGAATTTTTAGCTATTGAATTTTATGATCATATATTGCATTTTGAATAATTTGCTTAAACTTTACACACCTAAGCCTTACAAGATAAGGCTCTATCGGTTTTTGGACCATCATCATCAGAGATTGAGCAACTTATACCGTGGATAACAGAAAACCATGGAGGCTGATGCTGGTCGGTCCAGTGTATCCGTGTTATAATGAAAGAGAATATCTATGATTCAGGGGGAAAGCATATGAATCAGGAATGGACTCTGCATGTTGAGCGGATCGGAAAAATCACGAAGGCGGATATCCAGATTGCACCGCTGATTTTCTTTATTGGCGATAACAACAGCGGCAAATCCTACATGATGACCATCCTATGGGGGCTCTTGTTCTTGGGAAAGAATCTTTTCCCTGCGCGTCCGTCGGACAGCCGGACGTATAAGCGGTGTGAGGACTGGCTGCGCGAACATGCCAATAAGGAAAGTGTGCTTGACGACGAAGTCGTTGCGCTTTACCTCAACTGGTTCAATGAACTGCTGAGCCAGAGGAAAAAGGATTTCCTCCGCCATCTGTTCAACTATACGATGGAATCCGGCAAGATGGAAATCCGGGCATATCGACAGAAAAAGCCACTGAAGCTGCATTTCCGTGAGGGCAAACGCTATACATTCAATCCGGGACGCGATATCAGCTTCCCGCAGAGTGAGGTGTATACGCGTGAGGAACTGCTGCGGATGAATACGTACATCTGCTGGAATCTGTTGATGGGGGATATCGCCGCACCCCTTTATACGCCAGTAATGCGAGGGCGCCGGAATGGTGAGCCGGTGTACCTGCCGGCTTCTCGGACGGGATTCATGCTCACGTATAAGCAGCTCTTGGAACAATCCATCCAGGCGAACTTCGGCCAGAGTGAAGCGGATGCAAGGGGCGCGCTGACGCTGCCATACGTTGATTTTCTGCAGCTCATCACGAAGTTTGAACCGCATCGGACGAATGCGCTGGCAACGCAACTGATGCCATTCCTGGAAACGTACATGACGGATGGTTCTTTTAAGATCAAGCGCACACTTCTTCCTGATTTTCAGTACACGCCCAAGAACGTGGCAACGGATATGCCACTTTACATCACGTCATCGGTCATTACAGAGCTGGCACCCCTGTCGCTGCTGCTGCAGTCAGGAATCAACTTCAAGACCATTATCATCGAAGAGCCTGAAGCGCACCTTCACCCTGCGTTGCAGAAGCGGATGGCGCAGTTCATCGTTCGTCTGGTGAACAATAAGAAGTCGGTATGGGTTACGACGCATAGCGATACGATATTGCAGCATGTCAACAATATGTTGAAGCTGGCAAAGCGGCCTGGCACGGAACGCAAGCAGCTCATGGAAAAGTTTGATTATGACTCTGTTGATTTGTTGCAGGATCGCCAGGTCAGGATGTATCAGTTCTCAAAGGAGTTGAAGGAGTTAAAGGATTCCGTGGAACAGAGCGGAACCGTCGTCCAAGAGCTGAAACCGCAGAAGTATGGCTTTGAGGTTCCCAGTTTTAATGATGCGTTGGAGCGCATCCTCGATGAGGTTTACGCATTCCAGGGGGAGGATGACTGATGCACGATGATAATCTGAATTATGTGCTGCATGAATTCATCGATCCGGCGTATGTGGAAACGGAGCATTCGGAATATCTGTTGACTGAAGAGCAGGATTCTGGTCATACGGAACTGAGGCTGCACATCCAAGGCGAAAATCTATGCATTGCTCAGTATGACAAGAAGAATCGCTGCGGTTTTTGGAATCGTGATCAGCGCAACGGCTTGAGTAAATGCGTTGATCATGCTATCCTGCAGCATACAGAAAATGGCTGGATCCTGCATATGATTGAAATGAAAGGCCGCATGGATAACCGAAAGTGGTTTGACGTTCGGTTGAAGAATCGAGCAAGTTATCTTGATATGCAGGCATTATGCACGGTTTTAGGGATTCATATCGAAGCTGTGTATTCGTATACGACATATGCAGAGAATCATTTCTGTGAATCAGAAAACCGTACGAATCCACGCATGATGGCAGCTCCCTTGGGAAAGCGATGCATCAATCCAATCCGGGAATGGTCTCAAGGGAAAATGCATGTGACGGTTGGATTCAATAAAGAGCTCGTCATTTCGCATCGAGCAATCCAGATGGAGCGG
>NZ_QRVW01000056.1:0-2809 GCF_003458855.1 Mitsuokella sp. AF21-1AC | reverse complement strand
GGGCGATGAGCAAGCGGCTTAAAAGCTGTAAACTGCTGTAAAGGAATAGAGCAGACTGTTGACGAATTTTTAAGAAAGAAAGACCAACCGGCACAGCAATGAAGGGGGGAGCATAATGCCATTAGAAATCGTACGTAACGACATAACGAAAATGCAGGTGGATGCCATAGTTAATACAGCGAACCCCCAGCCTATAGTAGGTGGTGGCGTTGACCGGGCAATACATAAGGCGGCGGGTGCAGAGCTATTGGCAGCGCGGAAGAAAATCGGTGCCATAAATACAGGCATGGTGGCGATTACACCGGCCTATGGACTTCACGCCAAGTTCGTTATCCACACGGTAGGCCCAGTTTGGCAGGATGGAAAGCATGAGGAACGAGAGTTGCTGGCCAACTGTTATGCAAATTCCTTACAGCTGGCAGCTGACAACAAATGCGTCTCTATAGCTTTCCCGCTTATCTCGGCAGGGGTATTTGGCTGTCCATCGGAGATTGCCATTGCAGTGGCAATCCAGGCTATACGTGACTTCCTTCATGACCATGATATGGATGTCTACCTTGTGGTGTTTGACCATAAGGCGTTCAAAATCTCCAGCAGCCTGTTTGAGGATGTACAAAGCTATCTGGATGCGAGATATGTAGAGAAATTGCTGGACGAGGAATACAGGGATGATTATCGGGATAGGCGCGGTTTTCTGGAGTCACAAACCTATTGGGGAGATGAATCATGTGCTGGTGAAGCATCAGATATGCCCAAAATCCTCAAGTCTGAGAAAAAGCGTTCATTGGAGGATTTGTTGGCCAAAGTGGACGATACCTTCTCAGAGGCACTGCTGCGACTGATAGATGTTAAGGGCAAGACTGATCCCGAAGTTTATAAGAAGGCCAATGTCGACCGCAAGCTCTTCTCGAAAATCCGAAATAATCCCGCCTACAAGCCCAGCAAGTCCACGGCTTTGGCCTTTGCGGTGGCTTTGGAGCTGAATCTTGATGAGACAAAGGACTTTATAGGGCGGGCAGGGTATGCCCTTTCCCATAGCAGCAAGGCAGACATCATCGTAGAATACTTCATTCAGCACGAGGAGTTTGACATCATCACCATCAACGAAACACTCTTTACCTTCGAGCAGCCACTCCTTGGCTGTTGATCTGTCGCATGGCAGGCGACCATACCAGCATAGACTCTTGCTAGAATATAATCATCGAAGGAAAAAGGAGTGATTGCTATGCTGGGCGCAATTGTTGGTGACATTGTAGGGTCTGTTTATGAGTGGCACAACATCAAGACAAAGGAGTTCCCTTTTTTCAGGGAGGACTGTTTCTTCACGGATGATACGGTCATGACCTGTGCTGTAGCTGAGGCTATCATGAATGGCGGGGATAGGTATGACTTTGTTGATGCCATGAAGAAATATGGCAGGATGTATCCGGATGCCGGCTATGGCGGCAGGTTCGGGACGTGGCTGTTTTCGGATAATCGTGAGCCGTATGACAGCTTTGGCAATGGCTCAGCCATGCGGGTGGCTCCCTGTGCTTGGATTATGGACTGCGGTTTCTGTGCCAGAACGGGAATGTGGCCGTCAAACGGCAGAGCCGCAGCAAGGTTGTCTGCGGAGGTTACTCATAACCATCCAGAGGGCATAAAAGGAGCCATGGCAACTGCTGATGCAATATTCATGAACCGATTTAACTTTGGCGGATATTCCCTTGATCACGGAAAGCCTGTCAATGATAATCCGGCAGAATGCAAAAGGCTCGTCAAGGAGTATATCGAGAAGGAGTATGGCTACGATTTGTCCCGTACCCTGGATGAGATTCGTCCTGGCTACCAGTTTAACGAAACTTGTCAAGATACCGTGCCACAGGCCATAATCGCATTTCTTGAAAGCACGGACTTTGAGGATGCGATTCGCAACGCCATATCCCTTGGCGGTGACAGTGACACGCTGGCGGCCATTACAGGCAGCATTGCTGAAGCTGCCTATGGCGTTCCGGCCTGGATTAAGGATAAGGCATATTCCTATTTGGATGAGCCCCTGAAGGAAGTATTGCGGCGGTGGCGAAATTATATCGTATCGCTGAAGACAGTGACAAGCAAAAGCACAGGTGGTGCCAAATAAGGGAGAAGTCCTGCATGCTCGGCAGGACTTTTTCATGTGAACAACGAATTGTATTAAAATATGCTAAATAACGGACTTTCGGGACTGCCGAATGATAGGAGATGCGATTATGCAGACGAATGATACACCCATCAATGACCTCATGCACGACATCGAAAAAGGAAAAATTCAGCTTCCCGATTTTCAGAGGGGCTGGGTTTGGGACGATAACAGGATCAAGGGGCTGCTTGCAAGCATTACCCAGAATTTTCCCATTGGCGCTACGATGTTCCTGAAATACGGTAACGACAATGTCCGCTTTAAATATCGCATGATTGAAGGGACAGCGCCCGTCACCGCGATACCGGAGCAACTGATTTTAGATGGCCAGCAGCGGCTGACGTCCATCTATGCTGCCTTGTGCAGCAGCCAGCCAGTCAATACCAGGACGGATAAGGGCGACAGCATTCGGCGATATTATTACATTGACATTGAAAAAGCCCTGGATTCTGCTGTTGACCGCGTGGATGCCATCATCTCCGTGCCGGATACCAAGAAGATTACGAGCGACTTTGGCAGGAAGATTGAGCTGGATGTAACGACACCTGAAAAGGAATAGATGGAGTAGCTGGATGGGGGCGGAGTCCCCAAAACCATCGCAGACGCTCATTTCAATTAAAATGCGGCCAGGAATCTTCTCACTTCAGTCAG
>NZ_QRVW01000055.1:0-3390 GCF_003458855.1 Mitsuokella sp. AF21-1AC | reverse complement strand
GGCGACGATGTATACGGCATGTACCGCCATACCCTGGATACGCTTCGCCAGCGCCGCGGCAATCTGCGTCAGCGCGACAAGAAGGAGGATGCCGATGGCATCTGGGTGCGCGACCGCGGCGGCAGGATGACGGGCGATGGCTGGGACAGCAAGTACAATATCTTCCAGCTGGGCTATGAATACAGTGAAAATCCGACGAACGTCTATGGTTTCTTTGGCGAACGTGGCATTGCTTCGCCGGACTATAAGACCGGTACGGGCAAAGAACATACCCTGGCAGGCGGGGTGTACGGCACCTGGTTCGGCCATCATGGCTCGTATACGGATGTCGTGGCCAAACTGGGCCGGGATGATTCCCATATCACGACGTTCGGTCCCTATCCGGATACGGCCGATTATCGCACGAGGGAGCAGAGCTTGAGCGTGGAATACGGCAAGACCATCTATCGCGGCAAGAAGCGGGAATTCTTCCTGGAGCCGCAGGCTCAGTTCGTCTGGGGTCATTTCAACGACACATCCTATACGACGTCCCGCGGGACGCATGTGGAACGGGATGCCTTTAACAGTGCCATCGGCCGTCTGGGCATTGTCCTTGGCAAGACGCACGACGAGGGACGTCACCCGTTCGATTACTACCTGAAAGCGTCCCTGCTCCATGAGTTTGGCAACGGCCAGGATGTACACATGCGCGCGGCAAATGGGGAATCCCTGGATACGAGCGTCGACTACGGGGAGACCTGGTACGAAGTCGGCTTCGGCGGCACGTACCGCCTGAGCCCGTCCGCCACGATGTATGCCGATGCGGAGCGTACCTTCAGGAGCGATATCACAACGAAGTGGCAGATCAATGCCGGCCTGACCTGGCAGTTCTAAGCTGGTTTTACGTGAATCAATGGCTTTGCTTGTGGAATGAATGGGAAAGAATGGACGGCACAGAGCCGGGGAAATTCGCGAAAGAGAGAGGATTCTTATGATGAAAAGAAGATCGAAAAGACAGTTGGAAACTGCCCTTTTGTTGGCGGTAGCGGCTATGAGCAACTGGGGATATGGAGAAGCCGCATCATCGGTAATCGACCAGAAAGATCAAGTGATTGCTGATAACGTTGATGCCACAGCGACAAATCCTGCGGGCAGCAACACTACATTGGCGGCATTAACTGTGTCGTCAGCGGCCAGCGGCGGTACGGTGAAAATCAATTCCCCGTCCATTACCGGGACTTTTACCAGCGAGTGGACTCTGACAGAAGCAGACCAACAGACCGCTGCGTTGGGACTCCGGATCCAAAACGGATATACAGGGACTGTAGAAATCGGTACCGGCACGCAAATCACCCTGAATGGCCAGGGAAATAATTTTTCCGGCAGTGCCCTGGGAATCCAGAGCAGCACGGCCCAGGTGCAGCTGGGAGATGGGGTGGGGCTGACCTATACCTACAGCAACCAGGGCATCGGAACCGGCAATGGGAACCTGCAGAACGGCAGCGCCCTGTACAATGCTGGGGGAACCGTATCCACCGGAGAGAAGCTGACAGTCCGGGCTGATACGGGGGTAGCCGGAGATACGAATACGGTGGGCTTGTTCAACACCCGGGGAGGCAGCCTGGCCGTGGGGAACCAGGCGGATATCCAGGTGCGGGGCATGGTGATGCAGGACAAAAGTGAGATTGTCTATGGCATCCAGAGCGGGAAAGCAGACGAACAAAATCAGAGGAATACCCTGAAACTGGGCAAGGACAGCCAGGTGAAAGCGGAAATGGATAGGACGGGATCCACTTCAAAAGGGTCTCTGTCCGCCATCCAGCTGTGGCATTCCGATTTTGAACTGGGTGAGAATCTCCAGACAGAGACCCTGCTGAAAGGGTGGACGAATACAGTCAGTGGGCTCGGTTTCCATGATGCCAAAGGAACCATCGGTGCGGGACTGCACAATCAGGTGGAAACCAAAACCATGGAGAACGGAACCGCTTCCTATGAGATTTCCCTTGTGGGAATCAAACTGGACCAGAAGTCCCAGGTCACCCTGGGAGATGGCAGCCAGAATCAGGTCACGGTCGGGGCAAATGGGAGCAGTCTGGTAGCCGGTATGCAGATTTTGGATGGGTCTGTGCTGAATCTGGGCAGCGGCAGCCGCACGGAAGTGAGTGTCCAGGGAACGCCATGGAAGGGCAATTCCGGCCTGGTGATAGGAGCTGATGTACAGGATGAAGGAAGTCTGCTGAAGGGCGGTGATGGCACGACCATTTCGGTTGCTCATGATGCAGACAACAAGGTGGAAGTGAAGGGTTTATCTGCCCAGAACAAGGGCAGCATCCAGCTAGGAGCCCATACCACGCTCCAGGTTTCTTCCGCCCAGGCTTCTGCCCAGGGAATTTCTGCCGTGGGCGGAACCGTGGAACTGGGGAATCAGGCTTTTCTTACGGCAACTGCAGGGGAAAGTGCAGTGGCAGAAGGAATCTTTACCCAACAGGAAGGGAGTAAAGCCACCCTGGGAGACGGGGCTCAAGTGAAAGTCACTGCCAAAGAAGGGGCTATGGCCATCGGTGTGTATGCAGATAAGAGCGGGGAAAACCAGATTGGTACGGGAGCTGTCCTGACGGCTGCTTCGGAAGCTGACAGCAGCATGGCCCT
Organism: Mitsuokella sp. AF21-1AC; assembly: GCF_003458855.1. Classification (NCBI taxonomy): domain Bacteria; kingdom Bacillati; phylum Bacillota; class Negativicutes; order Selenomonadales; family Selenomonadaceae; genus Mitsuokella; species Mitsuokella sp. AF21-1AC. Next base: position 762 of record NZ_QRVW01000055.1, on the reverse strand, counting down.
GGCCGCCACCGGAGGCACGAACCGGATTGGAGACAGCGCACGGATCCAGGCCAGCAGCCAGAGCGGTACTGCTTATGGAACCTACGGAAAATCTGAGGGCACGAACCAAATCGGGGATAGTGCCCAGATCCAGGCCAGCAGTCAAAGCAGTTATGCTTATGGAACCTATAGCGATGTTGGTGGGGAAAATGTCCTTGGAAAAGGAGCCGTTGTTTCGGCTTCTTCTGAAACCGGGGCGGCTACGGGCATTTTTACCAGCACCGACAGCCATACCCTGGCCGGGGATGGGATTACTGTCACGGCAGCTGGCAGCAAGGGCATCGGGGTATACAGCGAACACCAGGGGGTGGCGAATTTCCTGGGCGCTGCCCGGATTTCCGGCGGACGGTATTCCCTGGTCAGCTTGGATACGGGCAGCCTCATCGATTTGGCGGCAGATGGCACCAAGATCATCGACGGCAATATGATGGCCCGGTATGGTGGCGCTGTGGATGTGCGGATGAATACGGGGGATTCCCGTTTTACCGGGGCTTCTCTGGTGGCAGATCCGGGCAGTGAACTGAATCTGGATATGTCGAACGGGGCGCAGTGGAACATGACGGGAGGCAGCTCAGTCACGAATCTCACGCTGAACAGCGGGGCCGTGGTGAATATGACGGCTAATCCAGATTATCAGCAGCTGACTGCGGAAAATTTCAGCGGCAATGATGGCACGTTCTACATGAAGACGGATCTTGACAGCCAGACGGACGGGGACAAGGT
>NZ_QRVW01000054.1:0-4667 GCF_003458855.1 Mitsuokella sp. AF21-1AC | reverse complement strand
TATGCGATTTTATTGTGCTTCAAAAAGCTGTAAACTGCTGTGATATAATTGACTTGGGACATTTTGAGCATATCCTTTCCTCCTTTATCTCGGTGGTACAAGATAAAGGATAGTAGGTAATGAGGAGCGGTTCAAGGTGCCCCGCTTTTTATGGGGAAATTCCCTCGATGAGATGGGGAATTCTGGACGATGACGGTGGGTACTTTTACTGTATCACATACAGAAAGACCGCGAGTGGACCTGCCCGAATTGCGGAATGCATCACCTTCGCGACGTAAATGCAGCCAAGAATATCCTCGCACGAGCTAAGCAAAAGCTCGCATTGACGCAATGATGCAGCAGCATCCGTCCGTTTGGCAGCTTGCGGACGTTAATGGCTTTGGTAATTGCCTGATCTCTGCTGTACTCCGCCGGACTGCGAGTACGGTATGCCTGACCTATCTAAGCAAATTGATGTGTCGCAAGATTCCCTCAAGCTTGCAATCTCAGTTGCGTGCAGTTGACTTCACGCACCCATCAACTATCGCCACATATAAACGTAATAGCCTGTAAGTGAAGGTTGATGTCATCTGTGATAACCAAACAACATACATAAATATATCATGCAAAAAGCCCTGGACCGAATAAGTTCAGGGCTTTTTGTAAGGGAAATAATATTCTATAAATTGGCCGAACGCATATTGATAAAATATACCTGCAGATTTATTCTCTATGTGTGGGTGTTTCACCAAACATGCACTCAATGACTTCTCTCTCCAACATCCCTGAAGATTCACAGGAATGATCTACGGAGCCAAACAAAGACATTATACCGATTTCCTGATGAATTGTTTCTTTCAAAAGAGTGTATCCATCTCGTTCACCTACTGCAAAAGTACCATCTATTGTTTCTTCCGTAATACCTAATCCTTTACCTCCGGACAACAAGGCATGATGTTCGATATCATGTGCTTGTTTCTTATCAACATGACTATATGTTGTAATAACCATTAAATCCTTATCTATATTTTTTACTGTCAAAAAGGTAGATACAGCCGGATTAAAAGTCAATGCTTGAAATAAGTTCTTAAAAGCATCTTCTTTCGTCCCCTTTATGATAAATAACCCCACATCTCCACTTTTATCAATTCGCTCATTCTTAAGTTGGATTGATTTATCTTTAAAGGTCACCGTATACACATCCTTACTTTGAAAGATAAAACTTCGTATATCCTCCTTATCGATAACTTTTCCATCTTTGTCTTTAACACTCTCGATAATCTCACCTGGGCGAATACCCGCATTATATGCTGGAGAATTGACATTGACAGCCAAGACCTCAAGATTTTGATTCACTACCATACCAGAATTTCTGGGCGAATAACGGTATGCAAAGCATATAGTAGGTAATGCGATTAATATTGCCATAAAACAAATAATTATACGGATCGTTTTCATAATTTTACTTCCTTTCTCTTCTCACCGCTCAATGAGCTTCTGCAGTTTCTCAACGTACAGCTTGCGAATCCCTTCAAGGAGCAGGCGCCAGTACTTGAGGCCGATGGTTGGATGGGTCTTGCGGTACTCTTTGGCGTTGCTGACTTTCTTCAAGGCGTCCTGGTTGACCTGTTTGTCCTGCAGGTCTTTGCTGACATCATACGTCTCGACAAAGAACGCTAGAGCCTCTGGATCGACGCACCATTCCTTAGCAAAATCATCAATCATGCCTTTGACCTTGGCGTGGACACGATGGTTGAGGACGTCGACGAAATTCTTATTGACAAAGTTCGCTGGATTATCCTGGTACTCCTGCCAGATTGTCTCCAAAATCTCGGCGCGTGCCGGGTTTGTCTTGCGGAAGCGGGCAATCTCTTCGTTGATCTCCTTGATGATCTTCTGGTTCTTGGCGGTCTCATCCATGACGAGAGCTGACTCATCCGCACGCGTGGCCTCCATGAGTCTCAAGATGTAGTCTTCATCAATCTGGTCGACATGGTAACAGCGAAGCTCGTAGTTGATTGCGGTATTGACCTCTGGGTCATCGTTGTCGTTATCTTCTTTGAGCTCTTCCTTGACATTGTTAAACTTCCCGCTGTACGCCTCGATAGTCTTCTCGTCAATCTTGTAGTCCTTTGCCAGGTCCTTGTCCTGGAACTGCGAGTAGACCTGCAGATCGGAGTAGGCATCGTCGAGCTCCCGATAGGCCTTCAAAAACTGAAGTTTCTGCTTCTTACTGAGGGCATCAACTGCCTCTGGTATCGCGGCAATCGCGCGAAGCTTCTGCAGGGCTTCACGGAACTTCTTCTCGGCCTCTTCCCACGAAGGTGCCTGGACATAGCTGCCACCACCGCTGGAATAGAGCTTCATCGCGTGATCGACGGCGCGCTTGAAGTGAGCGGGTACCTGGAAGATGACAATCTGGCCAAAGCGCTTCTGGCTGTCATAGAGGCGATTCGTGCGCGAGAAGGCCTGAATGATGCTATAGGAGCGCATGGGCTTGCGATCGATAAAGAGCGTCGACAACGATGGCGCATCGAATCCTGTCAATAGGCGATCAACGACGATGACAAGGTCCAGCTGCGCTTCACGCACCTGATACAGTTTCTTCTTCCGTGCCAGGCGGTCGTTGACATTGCGGTTATAGGCTTTCAACTGCTCCATCGTATACTGCGTATCAAACATTTCATTGTAATCGCGCATGGATTCCTTCATCTGGTCCTGATTAAAAGAATCATGGTCACCATTTTCGTTAATGGAATACGTAATGGCAACCTTTGGGAAATCAGACAACTTGCGCTTGACATCATCGCTGATCGTGACGCGAGGCTCCTGCCCATTCTTCACACGCTGGAACAACTGATAATAGCGCTGTGCCTGCTTGATGGAACTCGTCGTAAGGATGGCCGTATACGTGTCACCCTTACCGCGGTTCAGGCCAAACTTGCCACTCGCCTTATTGACAATAAACTCCACGACGCGCAACATGTGCTCTTCCGACTCGTAGGCAACATCGATGAGTTGCCCTTTCATCAACGCCGTTTCCAGGCCAAAGCCATCTTCGTCCTGCGCCCATTTCTCAATCTTGTTCTGATAGGCCAGCACCCTCATATCGAAGGTGTTGTGATACTCCACCTGGAAGCCTAAGACTGAACCATCATGCAGGGCCTCCTTGATGGTGTACTTGTTCAAGCATTTGCCGTACTGCTCCTCTGTCGTCGCAGGCAGATTACCAGGACTGTCCTTGGCGTCTTCGCTAAAAATTGGTGTTCCCGTGAAGCCATACCAAAGCGGATTCGTGAAATAGTGGTTGAGCTGGTCCTGGGCCATCGGCGATACGGCGCGGTGGCATTCATCGACAACAAAAACCAGATGCAGCTTATGCAGCTTCTCGTACTTCTTCGAGCCCTCCGGATAGCGCTTCATGATGATCTGCAGCTTCTGAATCGTCGTGACGATGACATCGCCCTTGTCGGACTGCAGCTTCTTCACGAGGTCTCCCGTATTATCCGTCTCATTGACATCGATCGTGTCATACTCGGCATAGGCCTGAAAAGAACCGGTCGTCTGGTTGTCGAGATCCCTGCGGTCGACGACAAAGATGACCTTCTCCACGCTCGGAATCTGCGTGAGGTAGTGCGCCACCTTGTACGAGGTCAGGGTCTTGCCAGAGCCCGTCGTATGCCAGATGAAGCCCGACTGCGTGCCGCCATCCGAGTAGGGATTCATGGCATTGCGGATGGACTCAATCGCATGAATCTGATACGGGCGCAGCAGGATGATAGCCTTGCGCTCACTATCGAGCACCGTATACTGCGATACCATCTTGTGTGCTGCGGGGATTGACAGGACCGACTTCGCAAAAGACAAATAATCCGTGATTGGCTGATTGGCATCATCGAGCCAGGCCGATAAGAACTTCTCATTGAGGCCGCTTTCTGCCGCGGCTGCGATATAGCGCGTATCCGAGCCATTCGACACAACAAACATCTGCAACGTCGAGAAGATATCGCGGAACACGCCTTCCTTGAGGTACTTCTTGATCTGGTTGAAGGCCTCTTTGTACGGATGATGACGGTTCTTGAGCTCGATGTGGATCATCGGCAGGCCGTTGATGAGCAGCGTCACATCGCCGCGGCGGTCACGGTTCATCTGCTCCTTGCGCGGGAACTCAATCTGATGCACAACCTCGTAGACTGACGAGCCGCCAGCAATGTCCACGCGCTTAAAGACAACCGGATACACCGTTCCAAGCGCCGCATCCTCACGTTGCACACGCAGACGAGCAATGCCATTCTCGCCCATCAACCATTTAGCCGCATCGTAGAACGTCGGAAAGCGCAGCTGGTCCTGAATCTGGAGGAATTCGAGATCCGTCAAAGGATGCTCGTCAAAGAGCTCCTTATTGTTGAGGACAAGAATACGACGAAAATTCTCCCATAGATCCTGTATCATGCGAATATCATCGCGGAGTGTCCATTGCGACTGCTTCTCCGTGAGCTGCTGGATCAGATGTTCCTCGATGTTTAGCTCCGGTTCATATGAAGTCATGTCTATGCCCCCCTTAAATAAACATGTTCTGTAACATGAACTTTTTCATCATCCGAAATTGATCAAGCTCACGCTGACGCAGTGTAATAAGAGTATCTAACTCAAACTTCGCAGTTACTAAAACACTGATTTATTTTTAG
>NZ_QRVW01000053.1:0-5240 GCF_003458855.1 Mitsuokella sp. AF21-1AC | reverse complement strand
CTTGATTATATTTCTGTTCAATTTCAACTTGCAATTTACCATAGTATAAATTTGTGTGAATTATATCATATTTATACAGATTTATCGTAGCGGCGCACTTTCCTATCTGATTGTCAGCCGCTTCTTCTGAGTCTGTCCCGTCACATTATCACACAACTTACGGTGTCACTCGAACGGCAGGCATACAATAAAGGCCCGCACCAGAGATTTTTGGTGCGGGCCTTTGCTGTGTGTTGCCGATTTTACTGGCGGAAGGAAGGAAAATACCGTATAATAAATTGTTGCTTACGATGAAAACGCCAGGGAGATGAGACTATGGATCATGAGGAGTGCCGCCGCTATATCGAGATGCTGCAGCTTGAGCCGCATCCGGAGGGCGGATATTATGCCGAGGTTTACACGTCGCACGAACAGCGGCGGCAGGGGACGGATGCGCGGCCGCTGGCAGGCAGCATTTACTACTTGCTCGATGCGGGCGAGGTTTCTGCCTATCATGAGATCGACTGCGACGAGATCTGGTATTACCATGCGGGCTGCGGTGTCGAGGCCTTCCTGTTCTATCCGGACGGCCAGTTTGAGACGGTCCGCCTGGGGCTCGATGTCGCGGCCGGGGAACGCCCGTCGTTCACGGTGCCGGCAGGCAGCATCTTTGCCGCGAGGAACCTTGAGGCAGATGGCTGCACGCTGATAAGCTGCATGACGGCGCCGAAGTTCCGCTATACGGGCTGGCGTCTCGTATCCCTCACGGAGATGCTGGGGGTGTTCCCGCAGCATGAGGCGGTCATCCGCCCCTTCTATCCGGCTCAGTAAGGGAAATGCTTGTGATGCGTCTGATGATGCAGGACTTTTTCTTTGTACATGTTGTGGTCGGCTTCCGCCAGGACGGCATCGATGTTGTCGGCGGACAGCATGGCCAGAGAAAACCCGAAGGAAATACCGATGCTTGCGAGGCGGAAGCGTTCATGCAGCTGTGCATGAATGGCTTCCGCTTCTTTCTTATCCTGCACGGCCTGGATCATGAGGAATTCGTCGCCGCCCATGCGGAAGACGGCATCGGTGGGGCAGGACTGGCAGAGGATGGAGGCCGTGGCCTGGATGAGGCGGTCGCCGGCCTCGTGACCGAACTGGTCGTTTGTCTCCTTGAGGCCGTTGAGGTCGCCGAAGAAGAAGGCATACTGGCGGGCAGGCGGCAGCTTCCTGATGTAGTCCATGAGCCCGCGCCGGTTCATCGTATTCGTCAGGGGGTCGACCTTGCTCAGGCGGTCGATGCTCTGCATCATGTCGCGGTTGCGCAGCAGGATGGAGAAGAAGCGGACGAGTGCCGTGAGGAGCGGCACGGCTTTTTTGAGGTAGTCGGGCTGGGGATTGACGATTTCGAGATATCCGTAGCTGTGGTCGTCGAGGCGCAGGCGGGCAAAGACGAGCTGCTTGAGGTTCGGCAGGCGCGGTGCGTAATCCGCATTGTCCCGGCAGAACTGTTCGATATCCTCGATGACGAATACCGGAGCATGGATGAACTGCTCGTAAATCGGGCGGACCTCTGCGCGCGGGAACGGCTTGATGTGCCTGGAGAGCGGCGGCGCCAGCCGGTTTTCCCAGATGTAGGAAAAATGCAGCAGATCGCCTTCTTCCTCGACGATGACGATATCATCGGCACCGAGCTGATTGCCCAGCCGGTTCATCATCTTGCGGATGCCGTTCTCCGGCTTGAGCTCGTACATGCCGGAGCGGATGATGTCGTTGACGGAAAGCTCCTGGTACAGGACTTTTTCCTGCAGGGCGTGGCGCTGCAGGTAATAATCGAGGTTGATGATCATGCAGAAATGACACCATTTGCCGTTCCAGGGGATGAGGGTATGGCAGAGCAGCAGCTGGGAGTTCGTGACGTGATTGTGGTAGATTCTCGTGTACACCCTGTTGTGGCTGAGCTTTGGCAGGCAGCAGTCCTCGCACGGGACGGTATGGCCGGCCATGAGCTCGTGGCATTTCTTTCCCTGCAGGGGCTCGTCGGGCAGCATGCCGAGCTCTTCGCGTTCGGCCTGGTTCAGATAGAGCACCTCGTACGTTTCGGGGTCAGCGACGATGACGCCGAATTCCATATGATCAAAGATTTCGCGTTCGAGGACGATGTGGTCATTGCTGTAGGGTACGGCACCGTACATCGTTTCTTCCGCATGGTGCATGCGGTTGATCAGGAGACGCAGCAGGCCGTCGATGCTGCGCACCTCGGAGCCGTGTACCAAGGCGTAGTGCATCAGGAGATTGCAGGCATGGCCTTCGAGCTTCGTGATGGCGTGGAGGTTCTGCGTGATCGTCAGGAGGGCCTGCTGGATGGCGTCGTCCTGCTGCCTCTTGTAGATCACGAGGAAACAGCAGCTGCCGATGCGGGCGATGCTGCAGCTGCCGGGCAGGTGCTGCCGCAGGATGTCGAGGATTCTCTGCAGCAGATGCTGCCGGAAGCCTTCGCCGTATGTCAGGCCGATGGCGTCGTATTCCGGCACGTCGAGCAGCAGGCAGGTGTAATCTTCGCCGTGCAGACGGTATTCATCCGCGTACTGCAGGGTATTCTTGATCATGCCGCTGTAGTTCAGCAGGCCTGTTTCCGCATCGAGCAGTTCGGACGTGAGGGCTGCCTGCTGCGCGGTAGCCTCTTTGGGACGCGTGATTGTGACGAGCAGGCCGATGGCCTGGTCATTTTCACAGATCGGGAACTTCGATACCTGTATGTCCTGGAGACGGTGGTCGATGTTCATCTGCTCGGTGAGGTGCAGAAGCGGACGCCCCGACTGCATGACCTGTTCTTCCGTATCGTATGTGCTGGCGGCATGCAGCTGCCAGCCGAGTTCCCCGTCGGTCCTGCCGAGAATATCATCGATGGATGTAACGCCGCGTCCCTTGAGAAAGGCGGCGCTGGCGCCGCGGAACCGGTGCTGGCGGTCCTTCCAGAACAGCTGGATGTCCGTCTCCTGCAGCAGGATCTTCCAGATGGCCTGACTCGGCATGTCCGGGCCTGCGGCGAAGAATTCCTTCGTGATGCCGTAGCTTTCGATCATCTGCCGGATGATATCCCGCCGCTCGGGCTGCCGCCCCATGAGGTCCTGGCACAGGCAGAGCAGCATTTCGCGTGAGGAGGACTTGACGAAGGCAATGCCCGTGAAGAAGAGCCAGCTGTAGCTTCCATCGGACAGCAGGATGCGGAACGGAGCCGACAGGAACGATTGCGGACTGGCCGTCGCCCGTTCGTAGAAATCGGAAGTATCCGTAAACGTCAGGAAGCGTTCGCGGTCTGCCGGATGCACGTACTGGCTGGCAAAACGACGGAAGAACTCGGAAACGCCATGGAACTGGGTGCCGGCGCGCACGCCCGTCAGCGTCTCGACGATCTCGCAAATATCTTGATCGAGATCAAGGTACCAGATGGCATCATACGTCAGGAGGACATTGCGCACGATTTTGTCAAAACGATGTGAATCTTCATCGTCGATATTTTTCTCGGCCGTGATGTTGTAAAGGGATACCTGAAAAACGCTGTTTGGGCCGGAGTGGGCGATCAGCTTTGCCTGAAGGCGGAGGAATTGGCCGTTATCCACATACGTCATGGTTTCCCACTGCCTGGTCCGGATGAGACGGTCGATGAAGCGCCGGAACTTCTGGTTCATCGGGAAGTTCTTGGAACGCAGATTGACATTGACGTGGGTGATATCGGGTGTGCCGATACTGTGCAGCGACTGGAGATAGAGGTCGTTGAGCTGCAGCATGCAGAATTCCTTTGAATTGTCGTAAACAATGGCGATGGGAAGGGGTTGATTGAAATCCACGAGGCCAGCCTGGCTGAGCAGGGCTGCATCCTCGCTGGTTTCCAGCCGCAATCCCTGCTCGAAGCAGAACTGGTGGAATTCTTCGCAGGGCATGGGCTTGCCATAGTAATACCCCTGTATCTTCTCACAGCCAATGCTGCGCAGGAACTCGCACTGTTCCCGCGTCTCCGCGCCTTCGGCCAGCGTGTGGATGGAGAGTTCCTTGGCCATACTCACGAGGTATTTGAGGATTTTCCGGCTCTTTTCCGTGAATGGATGCAGGAACTTCATGTCGAATTTGATGGTATCGAAATCGTAGTCCTTGAGTACATTCAGCGAGGAATAGCCGCTGCCGAAATCGTCGAGCAGTACGGGATACCCGCTCTGCTGGAATTTCTGGAGGCCTTCAAGTACTGGTTCCATCTTGTCGACGAGTGCATTTTCCGTGATCTCGACCTGTATCAGGCCGAGCGGCAGGCCGTATTTTTGCCGGATGGCTTCAGTCGTGCCGAACGGGTCCTGGAACATGAAGTCGAGGCGCGAGAGATTGACGGAAACCGGCAGGGCCGGGAGATTGGCATCAAGGCAGCGGCGTATCATCTTGGCGACAGCGTGCAGGATGTAGGCATCGAGCTTGTGGACGAGGTGGGCTTCTTCGAGCACGGGGATGAAGATTCCCGGCGAGATTGTGCCGTACTGCGGGGACTCCCAGCGCGCGAGTGCCTCGGCACCTGCAAGCTCGCCCGTGAGCGTGCGGATCACCGGCTGCAGGTAGACGCGGATATATCCCTTTTGCAGGGCCTCTTCGAGATGCTCGCGCACGTAATTCTGCATGCGGCTGCGCAGGCCCAGCTGTTCCGTGTAGATGGCGAAGTGGCGCGAGGCATCCTTCTTGATGGTATCGCAGGCAATCTTGGCCTCGCTGTCGAAGATGCCCGTGAGTTCTGCGGCGGAGCGGGGCTCGTCGAGGAAGCGGATGCCGGCCTTCAGGGCGATGTTGGGATTCCCGATGAAGGCCTGCACGTGCTGGCAGGCTTCCGCGATGCGCTCCCGCACATCCATGGCATCGGCCAGCACGGCGAAGTTGTCGGAGCCGATGTGGACGATGAGCTTGTGCGGAAAGGTGCGCAGCAGGATGCCTTCGATGTGCTGCAGGCAGAGATCGCCCTGCCGGAATCCGCGCATGGCGTTGTAGAGATGAAAGTTCGTAATGTTGAAGAAGACCGGGCAGGACTGGATCAGGTGGTGTTCGGTCCATTCCTGCTGCAGCTGCCTGGCAGCTGCCTGAAAAAATTCCTGCCGGCTAGAAAGTCGATTCCTGATATCCATAAGATCCGCGCCCTTCGTTCTGTACGTAAGATGGTTCATGCCTTTCTTCTTGTCTTTCATTGTAACATAAATCGTCAACTACCCGCGACTGAAGTCGCGAGCTTGAGGGAATCT
>NZ_QRVW01000052.1:3038-5755 GCF_003458855.1 Mitsuokella sp. AF21-1AC | reverse complement strand
TGTGGACAAAATGATTTTACATTTTGTCACAGCCCCTTTTTGTCAGGACAGGCGGATGTTGCTATAATATTGGGTATAAGAAGACAAATGGGAAACGGGAACGGAGGGACTCCACATGGAACCACATGGACTCATCATCGTGCATACGGGCAACGGCAAGGGCAAGACGACGGCGGCGCTCGGGCTCGCGCTGCGGGCCTGGGGCGACGGGCTGCGCGTGCTCATCCTGCAGTTCATCAAGGGCGGCTGGAAATACGGCGAGCTGCAGGCCATCGAGACGCTCGCCAAGGCGGATGGACGCATCCGCGTCGAGCAGTGCGGCCTCGGCTTCACGCGGCGGCATCAGCAGGAAGGGGAGGAGAACAAGCACCGCGAGGCGGCCGCAGCAGCCCTCGATAAGGCGCGCCGGGCCATCACGAGCGGCAGCTGGGACCTCATCGTGCTCGACGAGATCAATTACGCCGTGAAATTTGGCCTGATCAAAGAGGAGGAGATGCTTGCGCTGCTTGAGGAGAAGCCGCCAGAGCTTCACCTCGTACTGACGGGACGCGAAGCGGTGCCGGCCTTAATCGAGCGCGCCGACCTCGTCACGGAGATGCGCGAAATCAAGCATCCGTATCAAAAGGGCATCAAGGCGCAGAAGGGCATCGAATTCTGACCCCTTGCAATCTGACAGAAAAGCTTGTATAATTTACAACATGACACATGAACGTGTTGGTTTATATGAGTTCGCATGGCAAGTCGTCTGCAATGGATAGACATACGGCCACGAACCAGGTTAGGAGAGTTGTTTATGAGAAGCGATATTGTCAAAAAAGGTGCGACGCGCTGCGCCCACCGTTCCCTGTTCCATGCCAACGGCTATGGTCCGGAGGACCTCCAGAAGCCGCTTATCGGCATTTGCAATTCCTTCAATGAAATTATACCGGGTCACATTCACCTGCGCGAGATCGCTGAAGCCGCCAAGCTCGGCGTTGCAGCGGCGGGCGGCACGCCCTTTGAGTTCCCGGCCATCGGTGTCTGCGACGGCATCGCCATGGGCCACACGGGCATGAAGTATTCGCTCGCAAGCCGTGAGCTCATTGCCGACTCGATTGAAGCCGTCGCGATGGCTTCGGGCTTCGACGGCCTCGTGCTGATCCCGAACTGCGACAAGGTCGTGCCGGGCATGCTCATGGCCGCTGCCCGCCTCAACATCCCGGCCGTCGTCGTTTCGGGCGGCCCGATGCTGCCGGGCCGCTTCCACGGCCACGATGTCAGCGTCAGCCAGGCCTTCGAGGCTGCCGGCAAATTCGCAGCCGGCCAGATGGACGCTGTCGAGATGGCAGACCTCGAGTCGAAGTGCTGCCCGGGCTGCGGTTCCTGCGCCGGCCTCTTCACGGCCAATACGATGAACTCGCTGACGGAAGTCCTCGGCATGGGCCTGCCGGGCAACGGCACGATCCCCGCTGCCTACACGGGTGCCCGCCGCCTGCTCGCCAAGCGCGCCGGTGCGGCCCTCATGGATCTCATCAAGAAGGACATCAAGCCGCGTGACATCATGACGCGCGAGGCTTTTGAGAACGCCATCACGGTTGACATGGGCATCGGCGGCTCATCGAACACGGTCCTGCATCTCACGGCCATCGCACACGAGGCCGGCATCGAGCTGCCGGCACCGCTCTTCGACGAGATCTCGCGCCGCACGCCGTACATCACGAAGCTCAGCCCGGCCGGCAAGCATCACATGACCGACCTCAACGAGGCTGGCGGCATCCCGGCCGTCATGCATGAGCTCTCCAAGAAGGGCCTCATCCACCTCGACGCCCTGACGATCACGGGCACGGTCGGCGACCGCATCAAGAATGCCGAGGTCCTCAACCGCACGGTCATCCACAGCGTTGATGACCCGTACCGCAAGGAAGGCGGCATCGCCATCCTCAAGGGCAACCTCGCGCCGGACTACGCCGTCGTCAAGGCTTCGGCCGTTGCTGCCGACATGCTGACGTACACGGGCAAGGCCAAGTGCTACAACTCCGAGACGGAGGCTTGCGACGCCATCATGGCCGGCGACATCCACGACGGCGACGTCGTCGTCATCCGCTACGAGGGCCCAAAGGGCGGCCCGGGCATGCAGGAAATGCTCAACCCGACGGCTGTCATCACGGGACGCGGCCTCAAGGTCGGCCTCATCACCGACGGCCGCTTCAGCGGCGCCAGCCAGGGTGCCTGCGTCGGCCATATCTCGCCTGAGGCCATGGAGGGCGGCCCAATCGCCCTCATCGAAGACGGCGACGAAATCACCATCGACATCCCGAACCGCAGCCTCTCGCTTGCCGTCAGCGACGAAGAGCTCGCCAAGCGCAAGGCCAACTGGAAGAAGCCGGAACCCAAGATCAAGACCGGCTACCTCTCCCGCTACGCCAAACTCACGACGTCCGCCAGCACCGGCGCCGTCCTCAAATAACGCTTCATCCATATTGCAGTAAAAAACGAGCCCGGCAGGATTCCCCTCCTGTCGGGCTCGTTTTGCACCTCATCGCCCAGCCTTCCCCTCTGGGGAAGGTGGCAGCCGAAGGCTGACGGATGAGGTAAGACGCTGCGGAATGTATTCCGGCTTCAGCGCGCGGCTAAATGTGAAAGGCGGGGACGAAGGAGCAACGCTGCGCGAAGTCGGCTGGCTAAAGGACGCCAGGCACCAACGCTCCGCTTATGCTCCCTCGTCCCCTCCATGCGAT
>NZ_QRVW01000052.1:0-3028 GCF_003458855.1 Mitsuokella sp. AF21-1AC | reverse complement strand
CAGCACCGGCGCCGTCCTCAAATAACGCTTCATCCATATTGCAGTAAAAAACGAGCCCGGCAGGATTCCCCTCCTGTCGGGCTCGTTTTGCACCTCATCGCCCAGCCTTCCCCTCTGGGGAAGGTGGCAGCCGAAGGCTGACGGATGAGGTAAGACGCTGCGGAATGTATTCCGGCTTCAGCGCGCGGCTAAATGTGAAAGGCGGGGACGAAGGAGCAACGCTGCGCGAAGTCGGCTGGCTAAAGGACGCCAGGCACCAACGCTCCGCTTATGCTCCCTCGTCCCCTCCATGCGATTGCGGGCAATCGCTGCGCGCCTCCAGGCGGAATACATCCCTCCGCTCAGGCTCTTGCCCTTCGGCAGAGCAAGAGCGCAGCAATTCGCGCAGCCTTCCCCGTGCACGGGGAAGGTGCCCCGAAGGGGCGGAAGAGGTCCATGGAGAGCGGGGAAGAACAGAACTCAACTGCAAGTCCTTGCAAGCGTCGTAGCCCCGCGCACGGGGGCGCGAAGCGCGGGATGCCGGGGGCATCCCCGGGTTGTGCCCCGCAGGGCCGAAAGGGGTCCATGGACACATGAATAGTATGTTTCTTTCAGGCCGTTTCATGCTGTTTGATCCAGTCGAGAAGGTCGTTCTGTGTTTTATCCCCAGAAGCAATGCCCAAAATGATGGTCCATAGCTCCTCCTGCGTGTAGGTCAACGTCTGTCCATTTATCGCCAGGAACACAAGCATACAATGCGCACCAATCCTTTTGTTGCCATCGACCATGGCATGATTCTTTACGAGTCCGTAGCAAAGACGAGCTGCTTTTTCCTCAAGAGACGGGAACAGCTCAGTGCCAGAAAACATCATGAATGGAGCCGCAAGAGCGCTTTCCAGCAATCCTTCATCGCGCACTCCTTCTGTTCCGCCGGTATACGAAAGGAGTTCTTCATGCATCTGGATGACTTGATGCTTTGTCAGACGGATCATTTGGCAAGCACCTCGTATGCTTCTTTATTCTCCTTCATGAGCCGGCGGGAAACGGCCATGACATCTTCGTCCGGCATGGGCGACTCCTCCTGTATCTTCTGGAAATCCAGTACCAGATAGCGCGGCACATTGTTTTTCAGAATAAGGACAGATCCCTTCTGGTCCACCATGCGGGCAACCTTTGAAAAGTTCTGATTGGCTTCCGTCATGGGAATGAGATTATCCGTATTGATATTCATAATTATCACCGTTACTGAAAACTTATAAAAAGCCATAAACCATTAATCAAAAGCTGACTTTTACGTTTCATTCCTCGTTCATCGCATCCGTTTTTGCCATCCCGAAGGATCAACTACTCGCGTTTGATATAATGCTCTGGAGGCTTTGACATGATACTCCTTGCTTTCATAAGGAGGCAAGTCTGTTCCCGACTAACGAATCGGTACATATCTACATGGACTTCTTTCCATCAGCTTGCAGATATCATTCGCTCTGCTTCCCCATAACGTTTGAGGTTCAGTGCTGCCTGGAAGTCACGATCGATTACATTGCCGCAGGCAGGACAGACATATATCCGTTCCGACAGGTTCAGGTCTTTCTTCACATGGCCACATGCGATACAAGTTTTAGAGCTTGGAAACCATCGGTCTGCTATAATAACAGGTATCTTGGCCCATTGTGCCTTGTATTCAATCTGTCTGCGGAATTCATAAAGATTCTGTTCCTGAATCTTTATGAATAGATATCGATTCTTCATCATGCCACGGACATTCAAGTCTTCGAGACATACAAAGCTTGGTTTTCGCTTTATGATTGCCGTCGTAGCCTGATGAACGTGGTTCTGACGGATATTTGCCAGTCTGTGATTGATCCGCAAAAGCTGCTTTTCACTTTTTATAAGGTTGCTCGTTTTGCAGTAACTATCTCCTTTCTTATTCATCTGGTATTTTCGAGATACCTGACGCTGCAACCGGCGTCTTTTCTTCTTGAGTTTTCTTATTGCACGGGTCTTGTTGATATTCCCGACTTTCGTGGCGTCAGAGAGTATCGCCAAGTCCTTGATGCCTAAATCAATGCCAATCCCTTCTGTATGAGCAGGCTGCTGTTTCTTGCAAACAAAGAACAGCCCTCGTAAAGGTTTCAGCGCCCGAGATATCTGTATTCCTACCGACAGCCACCAATTCTCTCCATCGAATGTAATCCGTGGGTTCGTGTATTTGGCTCGGACAGGAATACGGTTCTTCTCAGCAAGCCGAACCCAGTTCAAACGCTGACGGTTCTTCCGCTTGCTTCCTGCAAGGCTCTCCAGTTTGACGTGAGTGTCTGTGAATTGGATCTTGACATTATCCTGATAGAAGCGGAAGTCCCCATTTTTCTTGCTCCTGAATTTGGGATGCCCGTTCATATCATAGATGGTCAAGCTCTTGCCGATGCGGGTATAATGAGTAACTTTCTTCGAGGAATACTTGATGTAGCCGGGCTGCTTCTGCTTGCGGAAGAAATTCTTGTAGGCAATGCACAAGTCTTTGATGGCCTGCTTCGTGACGTTGTTCGATATATCCAAAAGCCACTTGTTTTCCTCTGAATGCCGCAAGAGCGTGAATGCTTTGCGAAGCTCATGGTCCGTCTGGAGTTTGCGGCCTTCACGGAAGTTATCCATCTGCTTGTCCAACGCCCAATTGTAAGCATATCTTGCAGCACCAGCGAACTGGAATAGTTTAGTCTTCTGTTTATTATTCGGCAACAGCTGTACTCGGATTGACCTTATCATCTGAATCATCTCCTGCCAGCTCTCGAATCATCTTCTTCGCTTGATGAATTTGTTTTCAAAGAAATTAGTGGTAACCATTCGTTGATGTATGGTGAGAATGAAGTTTTCCACTTCTATCCCAGTTTCTGAGAGTTTGTGGGGTGACTCTGATGATTTTTACAAATTTATTGATTGTATAGTATTTCAATGGTATCACCTCGATACTATTTTACCAATAAATTAGATTGTAATCAAAGATATCTATAGGTTCGTTGTAAAATGAAGTTGAACAGTTGATCAAAAATAA
>NZ_QRVW01000051.1:537-5768 GCF_003458855.1 Mitsuokella sp. AF21-1AC | reverse complement strand
TCCCTCAAGCTCGCGACTTCAGTCGCGGGTAGTTGACTTGTAAAGAGAGTGGAAAGGAAGTGAATGGAATGAGACGTTTTTTGTTAGTCCTGCTGGCCGGTGCGGTGATGCTGTCATTTGCCACGCCGGTCATGGCGCGTCGTGCTCCGGCTCCGGCCGCTTCGGGAAATGCGAGTAAGATGAGCAAGGCAACGGCAGAGGAGCCCGTACTGCGCATCGGCCTCGCCGAGAAGCAGGCTTCACTGGCGCTGACGCCGCTTGCCGGCAAAGTCACGTGCCGGACGGAGACTTCTAAGGCACTTACATTGTCTGCGGGTCAGGCCGTCACCATCAGACGGCAGGGGAATGCGTTTCTCGTCGCTGGCAAGAAGCTTGCGGGCACGACGCTCACGCTGACGCCTGCCAATGCGGGCGACGGCGCGTCGTTCCGCTACGGCAGCCGTTCGTATGCCGGTGCAATGCAAGTGCTGGCGCGCGCCGGCAGTATGACGCTCGTCAATCAGGTGGGCATCGAGACGTACCTCAAGAGTGTCGTGCCCGAGGAAATGCCGACAGACTGGCCGCAGGAGGCCATCAAGGCCCAGAGTGTCGCCGCACGCAGTTTTGCCCTGCACAACCGCGGCCGTCACGCATCCGCAGGCTTTGATCTCTGCACGACGACGCACTGCCAGGTCTACACGGGCACGGGCGCCGAGAAGGCTTCTGCCAACGCAGCCCTGCGCGCGACGCGCGGCGAGGTGCTGCTCTACGGCGGCCAGCCCATCGACGCGCTCTTCCACACGGACAGCGGCGGCATGACGGAAAACAGCGAGGATGTCTGGGGCGGCTATGTGCCGTATCTGCGCGCGGCAAAAGACCCGCAGCTAAAGACGATGCCCTGGACGAAATCCATTTCCTTGCAGACACTCTCCGCGAAGCTTGCGGCCAGGGGCAAGAAGGTCGGCAAGATCCGCAAGGTCTCGCTCTCGCCCGTGCAGTTTGGCAAGGAGACGAGCGAGCGTACGGTCTCAGGCCGCGTCAAGACGATGACGGTGACAGGCTCGCAGGGCACGGCGCGCATCAGCGGCAACGACATGCGCAGCTGGTTCGGCCTCAAGAGCACGCTCTTTGCCGCGAAAATCCAGAAGGATGCGCTCGTGCTCGAAGGCTACGGCTACGGCCACGGCCTCGGCCTTTCGCAGTGGGGCGCCAAGCGCCTGGCCGAGGCGGGCAAGTCCTGTGCGGACATCCTGCATCACTACTACAGCGGTGTGACGTTAAAGAAACAATATTAAGAGATAAGAGGTTACGTACATGTTATTATCCGATTTTGATTACGATCTGCCAGAAGAGCGCATTGCCCAGGTGCCGATCGAGCCGCGCAACGCATCGCGCCTCATGGTGCTCGACCCCGTCGAGAAGACCATCGAGCATCGCCATTTCTACGATCTCAAGGAATTCCTCGTGCCGGGCGACACGCTGATCTTCAACGATACGCGCGTCATGCCGGCCCGCCTCATTGGCCACCGCGACCAGACGGGCGGCAAGGTCGAGGTCTTCCTGCTGCGCCGGCTCGATGCCACGCACTGGGAAACGCTCGTCAAGCCCGGCAAGAAGGCCAAGCCCGGCAACGTCATCCGCTTCAGCGACGAACTCTCGTGCACGGTGACGGAGCACACGGATTTCGGCGGGCGCATCGTCGAATTCCAATTTGACGGCATCTTCGAGGAAATCCTCGACCGGCTCGGCGAGACGCCGCTGCCGCCGTACATCCATGAGAAGCTCGAGGACAAGGAGCGCTATCAGACCGTCTACAACCGCGAGGAAGGCTCCGCCGCCGCGCCAACGGCCGGCCTGCACTTCACGAAGGAACAGATGCAGGAACTCCGCGACATGGGCGTCAACCTCGGCTTCGTCACGCTGCACGTCGGCCTCGGCACGTTCCGCCCCGTTAACGTCGATAACATCGAGGATCACGAGATGCACAAGGAATACTACTGCATCCCTGACGAGACGGCTAAGCTCATCATGGACACGAAGAAAGCCGGTCACCGCGTCATCGCCGTCGGCACGACGAGCATCCGCACGCTCGAGTCTGCCGCCACCGCCAAGAACGAGATCGCCGGCAAGAGCGGCTGGACGGGCATCTTCATTTACCCGGGCTACGACTTCAAGATTGTCGACGCCCTGATCACGAATTTCCACCTGCCGAAGTCCACGCTCATCATGCTCATCAGCGCCTTCGCCGGCCGCAAGTTCGTCCTGCAGGCCTACAAGACCGCCGTCGAGATGAAGTACCGGTTTTTCTCGTTTGGCGATGCCATGCTGATCGAGCGCAAACAGCCGGATGAAGAGCGCGACCAGGAAGTTGCCGAGCTCGAAGAACTCGACCGCCAGCGCGAAGCGGCAGCCAACAAGAAAATAGAATGAGCAAATCCAGAAAATCTTACCCCTGGAGCCACGCAAATGAGTGGCTCTATTTTTTTGATTTGAAAAATCTATGTACAATTGTATATTTATTATTAAAAAATAGGATTTATATATTAACATACGGTTAAGTTTTTGCTATAATAACGTTAGTGTAAGTTTGAGGGGAAAAATTCAAGTGCAACTTGAACCAAATTAACCAAGAAGTTTTTTAAATGACACACATTTAACCAAAAATAGCAAAACAACACGGATAAACAGAATTCTCTGAATATAAAAGATGGGTATGTTTTGGTTTATTTGGGTCGTCATGGTGATGTGGGGCTCTAAGGATCGGCAACCCGCACATTTACCATGGCGTAATGGTACGTCGTGCCGCAGTCCCGCAAGGGATGGTTATATGTTTGTTTCTTTCTTGCTTGATGATTCAGCTGCCTTGTGTGATAACCCCTTGCAAGCATGAGAAATGAGTCGGAGAGAAAGAGGGAACATCTATGACTGGAATGGAAAAGAAAATCATCTATGCGATGACTTCGATGACGGTATTGGGCGGATTCCTGCCTGCCACGGCAGAGATGTCCGAAACTCGTGTGGTGACAGCAGATACGGCACTGGCTGACGGAACCAAAACCGAGGTAATCTCGAATACGGGCACGGACGATGTCATTGGGATTCAGGTATCGAATGGAGCCACCTTGCGTCTGGGGAATAACACGCAGACTACAGTAACGCGCTCCTTTAAAAATCTGCCTGCCGATAAAGTTAAGAGCATCATTGGCCTTACTGTTCAAGGCTCGGGCAGTAAGGTGCAGGGAGGAACGGGAACTACGGTCCAGGTAACGCAGAATGATGGTGATGTGAATGGTGATGTGTATGATGCTTCCAATGAAGTTGCGGGTATAAGAGCCCAGGAAGGTACGACCTTGAAACTGGATGATCATGCGAATATCGCGGCAACGATCAAGACGAAACTGCCTGAAGGGAGCGACAGCAATCAAACTACAATGCACAGCTATGGCCTTGAAAATACATCTGCTGCCATGGAACTTGGGGCAAACGCCGTGATCAATAGTTCCGGATATGTTTCCACAGGCATTTTGACGAAAGGGCAGAATGGTGTAACAACTCTGGGGGACGCAGCTCAGGTTACGACCGTTTCCGGCTATGGTCACGCAGGTATCGGGGTTGATGCGGAAGATAACGGGAAGAATATCCTGGGGCAGAATTCGGTTATTCTATCGCATGGTGAATCGTCCCAAAGTACTAGCGGCCATCATTCCCCTGATAACACAGGTTTGCAAGCAAATCAGGGAGGGGAAAACTACTTGGGAGATGGGTCGCATATCCAGGTGATTAATCCCGATGGGCATGCGGCTGGTGTATCTACGGGACGCCAGGGCGTAAATACCTTGAGCAACAATCTGATGATTACGGCAGAGGCTCGGTTCACTGCGTTCGGTATTAGCACCGGCAGCCAGGGGAAAACGGTAGCGGGGAATGGTCTTATCGTTACGGCAAAAGGCGAAACGGGTACGACTCGTGCCATCTCGACGTCCGGCGTGACGGAGATTGGAGATGATGCTTCGCTGACGGCTCAAGCCGGCAATCATGATTTGATGGGCATTGAAACCCAAAGTGGAGGCACTACCATAGTGGGAAACCGTGCGACCATCACAGCGTCCAATACCGCCACCGGCGTGGGGATTTACACGACAGGCGGTACCACCCAAACCGGAAGCAATACATCTATTATCGTGAACAGTATAGAAGGCGCGGGAATTTACACCGATACTGATGGAGCCACCACCGTAGGAACCCATGGATCCATTACGGTGAATGGTACAGGAGGAATGGGCATTTATAGTGATAAAGGCGGAAGCACTGCTGTGGGTGACGATGTATCCATTGCGGTAACCGGGGAAAAAGTTGAAGATGACAATTGGGCCAGCAAAGGCATTTACAGCTTTGTTGATGGCACTGCTACCGTGGGGAACAACGCCTCCATTACGGTGAACGGCACTGAAGGAACAGGAATTGCCAGTGAAGGCGGCAGTACTACTGTAGGCGACAATGCTTCTGTTACGGTGAATGGAGAAAGTGGCGTAGGTATTTCCAGCACGGGAAATGGCACCACCACTGTAGGGAAGAACGCAACCATTACGGTAAATGGCACAGATGGAACAGGCATTGTCAGCAATAATGGCAGCACTGCCGTAGGCGATAATGCCTCCGTTTCGGCGGCCGGCAGCGGCGTTGAGAGCAAAGGGGCCGGCACGGTCACCTTTACGGGCGGCGCCAACATCATTGGTGGTCAGTATTCCCTGTTCAGCCAGGATGCGGACAGTCTCGTCGACCTGACGGCTGCGGACGGCCGGAAAACCATACAGGGCAATATGCTTGCCAGCGATGGCGGTACCATTAAGGCGGTGCTGGATACGGGAAATTCTTTCTTTACCGGTGCTTCTACGGTGGCAGATACAGACAGTACCATCAACCTGGATATGTCGAACGGGGCACAGTGGAACATGACGGGAGACAGCTCGGTCACGAATCTCACGCTGAACAGCGGGGCCGTGGTGAACATGACGGCTAATACGGCTTATCAGCAGTTGTCGGCGGAACATTTCAGCGGCAATGATGGTATTTTCTATATGAAGACGGATCTTGACAGCCAGACGGACGGGGACAAGGTGCATATCACCCAGGCGGATGCCGGCTCCACGGGTAAAATCCAGGTCTATGATGCCAGCTTGACCCGCGGCAAGGAAGTGACGGGTACGCGTCATTTGCTCTTGGTAACGGACGATAGCAAGCAGGCGTTTTTC
>NZ_QRVW01000051.1:0-527 GCF_003458855.1 Mitsuokella sp. AF21-1AC | reverse complement strand
AACGGGGCACAGTGGAACATGACGGGAGACAGCTCGGTCACGAATCTCACGCTGAACAGCGGGGCCGTGGTGAACATGACGGCTAATACGGCTTATCAGCAGTTGTCGGCGGAACATTTCAGCGGCAATGATGGTATTTTCTATATGAAGACGGATCTTGACAGCCAGACGGACGGGGACAAGGTGCATATCACCCAGGCGGATGCCGGCTCCACGGGTAAAATCCAGGTCTATGATGCCAGCTTGACCCGCGGCAAGGAAGTGACGGGTACGCGTCATTTGCTCTTGGTAACGGACGATAGCAAGCAGGCGTTTTTCACGGGCGAGACGCTGAACCGCGGCGGCCTTTGGGATGTGACCCCGACCATCCAGAATGGTTCCTACGTCCGGGATACCATGGGCGTGGCAGATGCCAAGGACACGGAATGGTATCTGACCAAGCTGGAAAAAACGGTCAATGCGGACAGCCGTCCCTTGCTCTACAGTGGCGACGATGTATACGGCATGTACCGCCATACCCTGGATAC
>NZ_QRVW01000050.1:0-6146 GCF_003458855.1 Mitsuokella sp. AF21-1AC | reverse complement strand
GGGGCGATGAGCAAGCGGCTTAAAAGCTGTAAACTGCTGTATTTTATATATAAAATATTTTTTTCTATCAGGAGGGCTGCTTTATGTATTATACCGATCTGGATACTCCGTCCTTGCTTATTGATGAGCAGAAATTGCGCAAAAATCTAGCGGATATGCAGGCGTATGCCGATGAACATCATGTGAACTTACGTCCGCATACAAAAACGCATAAGATGCCGGCCATTGCGCAGATGCAGATGGAGCAGGGGGCTTGCGGCATTGCTGTGGCAAAAGTGGGGGAAGCGGAAGAAATGGCGAAGGCCGGCTTGCGCGATATCCTGATTGCCAACGAAATCGTGGGCGTGCTGAAATGGAAGCGTATTGCAGCACTGGCGAAAGCAGGATGCCAGATTTCTTTTGGAGTAGATGCGCCTTGTCAGGTGACCGGAGCAGAAGCTGTCTTTGCAGAAGCTGGTGTGACGGTTTCCGTTCAAATCGAGATAGAGGTCGGAGAAGAACGTTCTGGGATTATCGATGACAAGGATTTTCTGGCTCTGCTGGCCACCATCCGCTCTTGTCCGCATATTCGGTTTAAAGGGCTGTTTTCTCATGATGGCAATACGTATCGGGCAAAAGACCTGGACGAATGTAAGGCACTAGCGGCAAGCGCGCAGAAGCGGACGGTGCATTTTGCCGATCTGGCGCATGAACAGGGCATGGATTGCGAGGTCGTCAGCTACGGTGCGACGCCGACGTTCATGAATCATATTGATATCCTGCCCGGCATTACCGAACTTCGTCCTGGCACATATGTCTTGATGGATGCAGCGCAGGGACATGCGATCCAGGACTGGTCGCGTTGTGCGGCGACCGTGCTGGCTACCGTAATAAGCAAGCCGACGGCTGTACGCACCATCTTGGATGTTGGTGCCAAGGGGTTGACAAAGGAAACGCGCACGGAGGGAATCTGTTCCACGAAAGGCATGGGGATCCTGTATGAATACCCCGAGGTTTCCATTGATGCTTTGTTTGATGAACATGCCATCATCCTCAATCGTGATTTTCATGATCGTGTCGAGATTGGCGACAAGGTACGCATCATTCCCGTCCATATCTGTCCAGTCTGCAATCTATACGATGAAGCGGCCTTGCTTGATGGTGAGGAGGTCAAAGCAATCCTGCCCATTTCCTGCCGTGGAAAAATCCAGTAACCCCAAGCTGGCAGAATAAAGCAAGCGTGGATCATGGTAACGGAGGTCAATATCATGAAATTTATTGAAAAGCCTGAGGGTTCCAGGAATAAAGGTCATTATTCTCCTGGTGTCATCATGAACAACATCTTATATGTGTCCGGGCAACTGCCGCTTGAGCCGGCAACAGGGCGTGTGGTGGCAGGAGACGTGCAGGCCCAGACAAAATGTGCCTTGCAGCATGTGGAAGCCGTATTGGAACGCGCCGGATGCAGTAAAGAAGATGTAGGTCTTTGCCGGATTTATCTGGCAGATATATCACTGTGGGACCAGGTCAACGCTGTCTATGCGGATTTCTTTGGCTCGCATATGCCGGCCCGCGTCGTGGTTCCTACCCGCACGCTCCATTTTGGTGCGCTTGTCGAGATTGAAGCCATGGCGGAACTACCTGATGAAAATCGTTGAGGAGGGTTAGTGATGAAATTCGTTTGTACGGTCTGCGGACACGAAGAAGACACGGATACTCGTAAACCCAAATGTGATTGTGGCGGACTTTGGGAACTATCCTACACACCACCTAAATTTTCTTTGGCGGAGGTTGACCGGGATACCTGGAGCATATTCCGTTATCGGAAGTTCATGGCCATGGCAGATGATACCTGGCGGGACATTACTTTAGGAGAGGGCATGACGCCGATTATACCGTTCCGGGATGGTGTTTGGCTCAAGATGGACTACTTCATGCCGACGCTTTCCTTCAAGGATCGCGGTGCTGCGGTACTGATTGCCCATGCCAAATCCATCGGCGTCAAGCGCGTGATTCAGGATAGCAGTGGCAATGCGGGCAATAGCGTAGCCGCTTACTGTGGGAGAGCCGGCATTGCCTGTGATATTTTTGTGCCGGAAGGGACATCAGATAAAAAAATCCGTATGATTGAGGCACATGGGGCAACGGCACATATCATTCCAGGAAATCGCGATCACTGTGCAGATGTTTGCCGCACAACAGCGCGCGAGGAACACCTTTATTATGCGAATCATGTATATAACCCGTTTTTTTATGAAGGAACCAAGACATATATCTACGAAACATACGAGCAGCTGCATCGCATCCCGGAACACATCTTCATCCCGGTCGGAAACGGCACGTTATTCCTGGGGATAGTAAAAGGACTGGAGCATCTGCTGGAAAGCGGAATCATTGAGCATATGCCGCAGCTTTACCTCGTGCAGAGCGAGCGTTGTCAGCCGCTGCTCAAGGCCATGGAACGGCACGACGTGCAGATCCGCCCGGAACAGCAGGCTGCTACCATGGCGGAAGGCATTGCCATTGGCCTGCCCATGCGCAGTGCCGAGATTCTGTCGTATGTGTATCGCTATGGTGTCAAGGGGGTGGCGATTCCCGAAGAGAATATCCTGGGGGCTCGCAGCATGCTGGCCAGACAGGGAATTTACTGTGAACACACGACGGCTGCCGTTTACGCGGGGTATGAAGCGTATTGCCGGGCGCATGGGCATGTTTCGGATGTGCTGATTTCCATGTGCGGCGCCGGGCTAAAATCGGATCACGGCTGAGGGAAATAGGAGGGCGTTTACCGCTTCTTGTGCAGTTTTATCTGCTCCATGTCGTGGTAGAAGCCCTTGATGGTATCTTCAATCACTTCCTGGAAATCGTCATCGTTGAATTCGACGAAATCGTGGCGGCCGGCGAAGACGCGCTGGAGTTTGGCCCGGTAATTCATGACATAGCGGCAGTTCTCGCCGCCGCGCTTGAGTGCAGTGTTGCAGTCGGCAATGGCCTTGCGTGTGGAGCCGCGGAAGCCTTTGGCGATGGAACGCACGTAATAGGCAGGCCAGTAACGGCCGTTCAGGTGCAAGGCCTGGTCGGCCAGGGCCTCGGCGCCGTAATAGTCCCGTGTGGAAAGAGTCTGCAAGGCCTCGATGGTGTAGTAAAGGGGGTCATTGGGGGCAATCTCCATGGCTTTATCCAGGTCGCGCTGGAACTGCGCGGAGCCGTTGTACAGGTCGAGCAGCGCCATGCGTCCGTAGATATCGGCCGGAACAATGCCGTTGCGCTGATTGGCAAAATCGGCGAATTCCTTGTGAATCACGGCGGCATACTGCGGATTCTGGCGGAATTTCTGCAATTCCTCGTTCACGAGGAGCGACGCATAGGGATCGCTGCCGGATTCCTGCATTTTCCGATTCAGGTTATCGCGGTTCTTTCCCTTTTCCTGTGCCAGCTGCGTCTGGAGGTCCTTAATCTTGTCATTGGCGTCGATGCGCTTCTGGAAATCCGCATCGTCAATGGTGGCCTCAATCGACGCATGGATGACGAGCGTGTTGTTGCGGTAATCCTGCGTGTACTGGCAGTTCTTGACCTGCATGGTCTGGATGCTGATGACTTCCACCTGATCATCCGTCAGCTTCATATTCCTGGTTTTTGAGTAAGAGCGCACGTAAACACCGGCCTGTTCCGCAGCGTTGCGCATGGCGTCCTTGCGGGCATTTTCCTTGGCTGCGGCGATGCTGTCATTTTCGCCCATCTGGTAGATACCCGTCGCCTGTATGGTCTGCGTCCTGGCCAGAGCCATGGGGGAACTGAGCAGCAGGCTGCAGCAGAGCAGCACGCCGCATTTTATCTTCGATAGCATGAGGAGACACTTCCTTATCAAAATATACGTCCATTATATCATACATCCATTCGGCAACAGCAGGGATGATGGATTTTATAAGCCGTAAGCTGCGAATCTGTGTTAAAATACAGGTATGAAAAAGATGTTGGAGGTGTTTTTATGGACAAATTGTATTTCACCATTACGGGAACGAAATATCGCTTTGGCACTGCGTTCATGAAGCCGGAGATGAAAGTCACATTGAAAAAAGAACCCGACAACGAATACGATCCAGAAGCCATCTGCGTAAGCATGGAGGGATTGGGCAAGGTCGGTTATGTTGCTAATAGTCCCCATACGATACAAGGGAAAAGCCTGAGTGCCGGCAGACTGTACGATAAAATTGGCGATGAGGCAAACGGAACCATCCTGTACGTGCTGCCAGAAGGCGTTCTGTGTGCAGTCGATGAAGCGTCCATTCTGCATAGGGAAGAGCTCGGTCGGGATTGACCTTTTCCGATGAATGAACAACAAATTATGGTAGTATGATTGTAGGCATTACTGCTTTCAACATCTAGATAAAGAATAATCAGAAGAATGTTTATATTTTGATTTAATTCCCTCCAATAACTATCGTATAATAATAGTTATTGGAGGGAATATTATGATACAGACAATAGAGGCTTTGTTATTCCAATAGGGGCCATTTTATGTGCCGTTTGCTTCGGCGCTTTCTGCGTATGGTATGATCCCAGAAGGTGTCTATGACCGTACTTCTACCACGCAGCATCGGATGTTCTACGGCTGGCCGGGACCGGAGTACTGGCAGACGGCAGATTGAGAAGGGCAAATATAAAAAGCGGCTGGTATGTCGTCTTGGAACCGACCATTTTATTTTATGAACGGAGTATCATGATAAATGGCAATGAAATTACAGGAGTTCTTATTAAAGGAGTGATGATGAACATTATGTTTCGGGAAGCAATGATCAAATTTCTCATAGTCTTGCTGTTGCCGGCTGGCCTCTTTTGCGTTATCAAAATGTGCCGTAAAACCCCGTCTCTTCAGGGCTGGGGATATAAGGCGCGTCCGCCGAATTTACGTAAGTAATTGAAGGCGGACAGTTGCTTCAAGTGTTGTATTAGTTAGATATATGTAGTATAATACAAGTATGAACAGAGTATATCATTCAAACCACAATATCGTGTATTCCTGTAAGTATCACATCGTATTCTGCTCCAAATATCGTCGAAAAGTGCTCGTGAATGGCGTGGACGTGAGATTGAAGGAGCTCATACATTCCATTGCTGACGAAAATAACTTTGACGTCATCGAAATGGAAATCATGCCAGACCATGTGCACCTGCTGCTTGAGGTTGATCCACAATTTGGTATCCACAAAGCGGTAAAGACAATCAAGGGCAAAACATCAAGGATACTTCGGCAAGAATTTCATTGGCTGACAACAAAACTGCCAACACTTTGGACAAATTCGTATTTCTGCTCGACGGTTGGCGGTGCGCCGCTTGAGATTGTCAAGCAGTATATCGAGAGCCAGAAAACATCGTAAAGGAAGTGAATGCATGGAAACGCACACACTCGGCTATAAGTTCCGCATCTATCCGAGCAAGACGCAGGAAAACCTCATCAACCGTACACTTGGTTGTGTCCGCTTCGTGTTCAACCACTTTCTGGCAGTCAGGCGCGACGAATGGAAGGTGAACCGCAATCCGCTGACCTACGTCAAGACGAGCAGGTTGCTCACCGACCTGAAGAAACGTGAGGAAACCGCGTGGCTTTCTGAGGTTGACAGCATGGCGTTGCAGGAAGCCTTGCGTGATCTTGACCATGCCTATGAGAATTTCTTTGCGAAGCGGGCAAGATACCCACGCTTCAAATCAAAGCGCAGCCACAGCCAGTCTTACCGGACGCGCAACCAGAGTGGCGGCATCCGTATCGAAGGCAATCGGATCAAGCTGCCGAAGGTCGGCTTTGTGAAAATCAAGCAGAGTCGGGAGTTCGGGGGCAGGATCCTGAATGCCACGGTCCGTCGTGCGGCGTCAGGGAAATACTTCATTTCCCTTTGCGTTGAAACGGAAAAAGAATCCTTGCTCCGTCCGAACGGTGGTAAGCAGATTGGTATCGACGTAGGGTTAAGGGCATTCTGCTCGGACAGCGACGGCAACGTGACGCAATCCCCACGCCCGCTGAAGAAGCTCCAACGCAAGCTCTGCCGAGAGCAACGCCGCCTTTCCCGCAAATTGCCGAAGTCCATGAACCGAGATAAGGCGCGTGTTCGCGTTGCTCGTGTGCATGAACGCATCGCAAACATCCGCAGGGACTTCCTGCACAAGTTGTC